>JAFVDR010000100.1 GCA_017476165.1 Treponema sp.
AGGAAACTTGCCTTGAATCTTGCCAAGATTTATAAAAACAAAAATTCCCCGAAAACCCCGATGTCTCACATCATGTTTGACTGCCTCATGAATCCAAAGCATTTATTGGCTGTCTTAGGCAAAAACTGATTTCCGTGCATTCGCCTTTATGTATGGGAAGTTGCAGAATGTCCCTGTATGACAACAAAGCTGTAAGAGCAGCATTTTTTTTATCAGCATTTTCATTTAGAATCAAAGATTCAAAAGAACGAACAAAATTTTCCTGAATGTTTTTCAGTAATTGCGGCGTAATAAACTTCATTTCCTTTTTTAAAAGAATAGAACCTTTCCTCATTACGGCAACACTATTGCAGATTTCTGAAATATCTGAAAAATAATTACTCAAATACAAAAAAGCTGTTTTTTTCTGTTGGGTTATTTTTTTCATAAGTGCATGAATTTCCTTCACCTCTGGCGGAGTCAAAAAAGCCCCTGGGTTTTTTACAATAATGAGCTTGCTGCCAGACATGCACGCCTTTACTAACTCCAGTTTGCATCGTTCCACTGTTAAAAGTTCTGAAGGGTATTCTGTTCCTGTAAAGGTAAGGCCGTATTCCTTAAAAATCTCGTCAAGTTGCGAAAGCTGTTTCTTTTTCTGAACAAAAAAAGGGGAATGTTCTTTTATGAAAAAAAAATTATCACAAATGTTCATGGAAAAAATCAAATGGGAAAGACTTTCGACAAGTGTAATTTTATTGGGTTTTCTTTGACAAAAGTCAATGCTGCTCACCTCTTTTCCCATGAAAAAGACACTTCCGACATCAAGCCTACGGTTATATAAAATTAAGTCGAGCAAAGCCGACAGCCCCTGGTAACCAATGTTGACCAGCCCAATAATGTCTCCTGAACAAATTCTCAATGAAATGTCATCAAGCTGTCTTTTTCCTTTCTCAAATAGAGTAACATGTTTAAGAGTCAGAACTTCATTTTTCATAGTGCAAAGGCAAAAATATTTCTGCTGTTGTTCCCACATTCGGAAGACTAAAATAAGTAAGTCCATACCGTGTTCCATAAATCAACTTCAATCGGTCATTGACATTCTTTACAGCTATGCCATCATGCTGAGCATTCTTGGTGTCAGAAGAAAAAACATCTTTTGCCAAATGTCGGTTCAAGTCAATAAGCTCATCAGGGGACATTCCCAACCCATCATCTTCTATGTATATATACAATCCCAAATTAGTAAACTCTGCCGAAATCCGAATGATGCCACCTTCAACTTTAGGTTCTATTCCGTGAATAAGGGCATTCTCGACTATTGGTTGCAATATAAGTTTTGGCATTCGATATGTCTGAAACATTTCGCTTTCGGGAATGTCAATGTCCAACGATATTCTTTCGCCGAATCTAAATTTCTGGATGGAAAAGTAATCGTTGACGTTCTGGATTTCATCTGAAAGCATGACAAAATCAAACGTAGAACTTATTGTATAGCGAAAATAATGTGCAAGGTTTTCGGACATTGATGCAACTGTATCAAGCCCTTCAACCAGAGCTTCTGAACGTATTGCCTCCAGTGTATTGTAGAGGAAATGAGGATTTATCTGATTTTGCAGTGCAAGATACTGTGCTTGTCTTTTATTTTGCATACTATCCCTCTTAAGCATGTCAACGGCATGTTTGACAAGCATGTCATAGTTTCTTGAATATGCAATTCTGCTGGAAGGCAGCTTTGAACCTGCCAAAAAAAAACTGATAGCAAGCTCCTCTTTTTTATAAAAAAACAAAAGGAACATCCCGATTGCAGCTTCGCATGCACAAATAAATGCACAGAACAGCATCAAAGCAAACATTTTCAAGCATGCACTCACAAACAGCAGCAGACCATTGACACATCCTGCGGCAATAAGAAAAAAAAGAAACGGAACCAAGTATATTTTTTTATTAACTGTAAAACTGTCTGAATTCATTTGGTTTTATTCCTGTTATCTTTTTAAATATCTTGCTGAAATATTTTACATCTGCATAGCCCACCATTTTACTGATTTTCGATACTGTTTCCGTAGAATCCTGCAAAAGAGTCTTGGCTTTGCTTATCCTGACTTCGGTCAGAGCTTCCAAAAAGCCAATACCTGTTTCCTTCTTATATAGTGCAGATAAATAACTTGCAGAGAGTCCCACTTTTTCTGCAACAGTTTCAAGGGAAATGTCATAGTCGGAATAATGTTCTTCCATGTAGGAATCTGCAAGGCGTATGGGAAGAAGGTCTTTCTTTTTCTGATTTTGATAATATGATTCAGCAAAACTGAGCAACTCACTTTCAAAACGCATTCTTAGATTCTCATAATCAGAAGCAAGTATCAATGTCTTTAGAAAAATTTCTTTAAACCATGACAAGCCCGCAAGCTGCTTTGATTCACTTAAAATGGCAACATGTCGAGCTGCCGAAAACAACAGGTCAACCCTTGTTCCGACAGGAACAGCTTGCAGTTCAAGAAACAAATTGTCAATGGATGTTTTTAGGATAGAAGAATCCATTGCTTCAAAAAAATGTGAGCTTATCTTCTGCCATTCATCAAGAATCTTCCGTGATTTGTCATCTTTTACATTTACAGTCTGTGGAAAAACATCAAAAAAAATGTCCTTGTTACTTTCATATCTTAAATGGAAGTTTTTTTCAAGAACAGTACGGGCATAAAAAAAGGAATCGTGCACAGGAATTCCAAAAATTTTGAAGGTAAGTTGCGGAAACAACTGCGAAATATTCTTCAAGTCAGAAAACAAGCCTTTTAGGTTTTCTGCTACAGGAAGGTTATCCGATTCTGAAATAAAAAAAAACTGACTGTATTTATAAAACCAAATTGATGTACAACAAATCCTTTTTACACTGTCGGATATTTTTTCCTGCAGAAGATTCTGCAAATCCTCAGAAAGAAGTCGTTCATCAGAATCTATTTTTATGATGACCAGAACTGGATTATGAAAGCGAGATAAAAAGAGATAATCTGTCCTGTCTTTGTTGAAAAGGATTTCTCCAAACTCGTGACATAGATTCTTTTCTTCAACTCTATGATTAGATTCTTCTTTTAAGCTAATGGAATGTTTTTCTGCGATAATTTTCTTCAGCGTCGCATTTAATTCATCTTTATTAATAGGCTTTAAAAGATAATTTCTTACTCCATAAGTAATAGCAGTCTTTGCATAATCAAATTGGCTAAATCCACTGATTATGATGAATTCTGATTCTGGTAAAGCATCATGAATTTCGGAAATAAGGGAAAGACCGTCAAGTCCTGGCATTTTTATGTCAGAAATAATTATATCGGGTTTTTCCTCCATGATAAGAGATTTGCCTTCTATTCCATTCCTGGCGCAACCTGCATAAGTCAACGAAAGCTCTTTCCAAGGAATGAGGACTTCTAACAGTTTTATGATATGATTTTCATCGTCTAATATAACAACAGACAGATTGCTTTCAGCCATAACATTTTCCTTATATCACCATTTTAATAGGTATCAATGGAATTTGCAAATGAAATTTTAGAGCCGACTATCCCTTCTGACTCTTGCTTTTTAGGCTGACACCGTTGTTTTTAATTGAAACAGGATACTGCTCCACATAGGCAATTTTTCCGTCAATAATGCCCAGTCGGACAATCTCGCTGTCTGTTCCCCCATGCATTTCTTCCATTCCATTAAAGAGAAAATTTCCCATTGAGTACACAATCAGGCTGTTTTTGTACCATTCTGTCGGCTGCAGGACATGGGGATGACTACCAAAGACAACATCAGCCCCACTGTCACAGAACGATTCGTAGAGCTCGCGCTGTTTTTTTGTCGGTGCAAACCAGTATTCTTCTCCCCCATGGACATTCACAATAACGAAATTGCCAGCATCTTTTTCTTCCCGTATCATGTGCAAAAGCTCATCGCTCTGCCACAGTATGCCTGCACGACTTTTTGTTGCCGTTGCCGTTTTTTGACCGTTGAACCCTGACTGCTCAACGGGGTATGCTCCACATGAAATGACGGCTACGGAAAGTCCTTTTATGATTGTATGGTAAAATTTTCGTGCTTCATCAAGATTGTATCCGATTCCACTTGTGGGCACACTATATTCAGCAAATGCAGCAAGCGTGTCCTTGAATCCTCTTTCTCCATAGTCATAGCAGTGGTTATTCGTCTGCATCAAGTAATCAAACCCTGCATCCATCAATTTTGGAAGGACTGCTTTTTTAAATTTAAAGGTATATGTCTTTTCTGCATTTTCCCAGGATTCTGTAACGACACCTTCGAGATTGCCAATGGCAAAGTCTGCTCCCTTTAAAAGGTCAAGTGTATCGTCAAACACAATTTCAACGCCATCCTCGTTTTCTATCAGAATTTCCTGCATGCCGCGGGCAACCATTATGTCTCCCACGCTGGCAACCGTTACAATGTCATTTTTTTTTTCATCGGCTATAAAAAGCCGTTTGCAAAAGTCGTTGACAGCCTCACTGACTGTATCTTCATATACTGTACACAATACACCGCTTACTGTGACAAGCTTGTAGTCAGGACTGTCTGCATACACGTCTTCTATCGGAAGTGCCCTGTTTCCATGCGGAATGTTTTGCAAATCTGAAATTGTTACGCTCAAGTCAGGGGCAATCAGAGAATTGGAAGGAGACTGAGGCGTTTTAAAATCTGCTGGAACAGATGGATAAAAGACTTCCCGCTTAAGCTCATAGAAGTTCTGATTGTCTTCATACGTCTGGGGAACAAGGGCTATCTGAGTACGGTAGTCCAAATCGGCAGCAATCTTCATTTCTTTTCCGAAAAAACGTTCTGCAAGTGCATTTCTTTCTGTTTTTTTTACATACAGAAGAGTATCGCCATTGCTTGTGATGCCATTGGAAGGTTGTTCCGCATTTTGTACGTAGTCTTCATAAATGCTGTCATCCACAAGTACAACGTATGAAATGCCCCTGAATGCACGGGCTGCGAACACAGCAGCCGTCACTGCAAAACAGACTGCCAATGCAAAAAGTATCGGTACCTTCATTGTTCCTTTCATTATGAAAGCAATTGTAATATGCAACGGAAAATGATTCAAGGGAAAAGAAGCGAATGTCGGCAGTGCAAGCATCTCAGTGCAAGTTCTATTCTGTCACTCAGCTGATACGATTCCATTTTTTGGAAAAATAATTCTGTATGGTAAACCCACCTCTTCGCACCTTCAAAAAGTGTGAGAGCAAAATAAAACCGCCTAGTCTGAACCCTTAGGCGGTTTTTTAACCAAATAAGTATGAAGGCTAACCGTAATTTTGGTTGCGCTTTCTTTTTATATTCTAGCCTACTTTGCTTTCGCTGTCAATTCCTCGTACAGCGCGAATAGAGCCGCTACGATATCCGCCTCGCTCATCTTCTCGTTGAAGCCATACGCCTCCATAACAGCGCGGTCGTTTGCTCGGTGAGCCTTGCGCAAGTCGGCGGGCATCAGCGTTTCGTCATACAGGTCGGCAAGCGATGAATCGGGATATTTCGCCCTCGCCTCCAAAATCGCCTGCGCCGTCTGTTCGATTTTCGCGGCTTGCTCCTGCGTGCCGACTGGTTGTCCTTGCAGGGCGCATGGATGCGCCATCGTCTGCTTTGAAGAATCATGCTGCGAGTTTTCGCTCTGAGAAAACTCGTAACTTTGTTTTTCCACGGAGGGAAAAACAAAGTTATTGTACACGATGTCTTTGCTGTAGCGGTAATCGCTCTTGAGCCTGCCGCAGACCGCGCGCATCCACGCCATGTGAACCGAGCTTGTCAGCACTCCAAAATGATACAGCGTTGCATTCGGGATAATCTGCACCGCGTCATTAACAATGATTTCGTAACTTAAAAAACCGATTGGAACATAACGACGACGTTCTGATGATACGCGAGGAATAAGCAAATAATTCCCGCTTTTTGGCTGCCGAACTTCTTGAAAAACCGTTGCATAATCTGCGCTTTTTCGAGTTGCCTCTTTTGTGCTTTTCAGTCGATAGGCTCGAACCGCTTCCACTCGTTCCAACACTTTCGGCATTTTTCGAATTTCCGCAGGACTTGCGTCAACGAGCCAAAGGCAATATCTTTTTTTGCCGTTGATAAATTCTTCAGAGCCGAGAATCTGTTTTATAAAATGCTCTGCGTTCGGTTCTTTTCGCAGAAAATCATTTCGTTCATCTTCTGTCAAAAATAAGAAACCGCCATCAGTCGGCTTGTTTCCGTATATCATTTCAGCAACGTCGCAAATCGGTTTCGCACGGCTTTCTATCCACACGTTGTCCGCATTGAGCAGGTAGCCGTTGATATTCTGCGCCGCCTCAATCGTGCCGTCCGCGTTAAAAATGCGCTTCGTCGTGCAAACCGCTTGATTATGGTCAAGCGTATGTGCTTGATTACGGTCAAGCGTATGTGCTTGATTATGCTCAAGCGGGTGTGCTTGATTAGAGTCAAGCAGGTGTGCTTGATTATGGTCAAGCGGTGTTTTGTGTGAAAAGCCGATAATAACGCAATGAACGTGCGCTTTTTCCGTGCTTTCGCTGTCCCAGCGGAACGTGCGATATGCGAAATCGAAACCGATGCCGAACCGCTCAAAAATCGGCTTCCACACTGCCGCGACCTGCTCGCCCTGCGTGATTGAGTTCGTGGACACAAACGCACATTTTGCCCCCGTGCCGCGAATCAACTGCGCCGCCTTGAAGTACCAGCCCGAAACATAATCGATTTTTCCTGCGGTTTTGTACGGCTTGCCCTTTTCGTCAACGTAAATCGAGAGGATATCCTTTTTCTGCGCGTCGCTTTGGAGCGAATAACCCACGAACGGCGGGTTTCCCATGATGTAATCGTAGCGGTGCACCGTGCCGTCAACCTTTGTCGTAAAGCCTTCGAACAGCGGCAGCTCTTTCCCTTCAACTCCGCTCAGGGAACTGTCCTCACGGCTACCTCGGTTGCTGAGCGAAGTCGAAGCAAGCGAAGTCGAAGCAAGCGTTGCCCAGTCAATCTTCAGTGCATTCCCTTCTATTATTGATGCGTTTGTGGTGAGCGGCAGAAAGTCTATCGTCTGGCTTAAGATAGCCTCGGTCTCCGCGACCATCTGACTTTCTGCAATCCAGAGTGCCGTCTTTGCTACTGTAACGGCAAAGTCGTTGATTTCGATGCCATAGAACTGACCGATGTGGACATAGATGAACTCATCGAAGCCGAAAGCCTTTTCGCCTTTGTTCAGGATCGATATGACTTTGTTTTCCAGTCGGCGAAGAGAAAGATATGTTTCGGTAAGGAAGTTGCCCGAACCGCAAGCAGGGTCAAGGAATGTAAGGCTTCCGAGTTTCTTTTGGAATTCATGTAGTTTCGCAGATTTTTTGTTTGCGCTTGGTTCCTTGCAAATCTGTTCAAATTCTTCATTCAGGTTGTCCATGAAAAGCGGATCGATTACTTTGTGGATGTTTTCGATGGACGTGTAGTGCATTCCTCCCTTGCGACGGGTTTCTGGGTTCAATGTCGATTCAAAAACAGCACCGAAGATGGTTGGCGAAATGTCTGACCAGTTGAAGGTGGCACAGTCATTCGTGATGACATTGACGATTTCCTGCGTAAAACCCGGGATCTCGATGTTTTCATCCTTAAAAAGCCCTCCGTTTACATACGGAAAAGGCTTTAAGCTTTCATCGTATTCATCGCGGTTTCTAAGGGGCGTGTCCAGTGCCTTGAACAGATTGACAAGTCCTATTCGAACATTTGGCAGGTTGAATCCCCTGATGTAGTCCTCAAAGGCTGTACGCGTTGCAAACAATCCTGTATCTTCGGCATAAAGGCAGAACACGATGCGTACGCAGAGTATGTTCAAAGAGCGCAACTGGAATGCCGACAACCCCTTATCCTCTGCATGGGGATAATACTGGGGAAGCAGTGACCGGTAGAGTTTGTCTACAAGTTTTCCTGCTTCAATCGAAATTTCTTCTTCGCGACGGATGTTCTCGTTTTTCTGGTCTACGAGGAACTGCAGGCGGTAATAGTCCTTTTCCAAATCCTTAAGAAGAATCTCTTCTGGTTCGGAATGAGGTTTTTCCATATCATAAATCAGGAATTCTTGGAAATTGCAGACTACAATCCACCGTGGACGCAATGAGTTTGGCATTTCATCGGCATATCGTTTTGCCTGTTCGAACGCAGTAAGCACGCTGCCGTCGCTCTGCTCGTATCCTTTGTGAAGGTCAATTTTTGAACCCTTTTGTTCGATAAGGACTTTTGTGTCTGCAATGTATGCGTCGATATAGCTTGTGTGCAATAGCTGAACTCTTTTTTCAAACTCAATGTATTTTGTGGGATTCGCAATGCCGAGGACGTTTTGGAGCAGGTCAATCCAAAATCGCTGGGATTCTTGTTTTTCATCTCCCTTGTTCCTCCAAAATGAGGAGAACTCGCGGGCTGCTTTCTGCTGTTCTATTTGATTCATAGCCATATAGTAGCATGTTTTCCAGAAAAAAACACGGTATGGTGCCAGTCCGTCCAACGGTGGCTTTTGTTTTCATGATGCAAAAGAAAATCTTGCTGTTCCATGTGCAGCAACGGAAGTGTGACAAGAGGCAGCCGTCAGTTTGCCTTGTATAATTTCAAAAAATATGACATTATAGGACATCTTAGAGGTAACTCTGAAAATTGTTGTGAAAATAGCAGGAGTTTGTATGAAAAAGTTTTGTATCTGTGCTTTTGCACTTCTGGCACTGTTGACGGGATGCAAGGAAAAATCTACTCCCCTGGCAGAACCGCAGGAAGTTCAAAATGTCACTGAGTCCGTTTCTGTACCGCAGGTTACGCTGATAAAGTCTGTCATGATTGCCGGTGGCTACTGGCGCCTTGTTACTGAAGGTGCTGATGCAGGCAAGATGAAATGGGTTGAATACGCTGTGCCAGGTACTCCCGTGCAGGCGTATGGTAATGCGGATCCATCAAATTCCTCCGATGTAGTGGAAATAAAGCGTCAGGTTGTACGTACCACGGACAATGAAAAACGTGATTTCGTGCACATTCAGTTTGATGGTCACGACTACTGGGCTCAGGATTATTCTATAGTAGTAAATGCAGTCCCAGGCGTTGTCATGGGAGACGCTGCATATCTGTTCAGTCAGCCAAGTCCCGATGCCATGGGTGACAAGAAACTGAACATTGGAACCGTAGTTGGAGTCCTGTCTGGTTCTTCCGAATCAGCTTCCTTTCCGTACGCAGCCAATTATGTAAAGGTTAATGCCTATGTGAATTCACGCCTTATTGAAGGTTCTTATCTGTCAAAAGATGCTGTGAGCACGTCTTCGAGCGACCTTCTTGCCATGCAGATATACGAAAAACTGACAGCAACAGATGCAAAGGGGGCAATGCAGCTGACCGATGAGGTTGCTCGGCAGGATTTGTTTGAGACAGCCCTGTCATTCAATATGCCTGAAACTATTCATGAAATGTTTATGACATTGTACGAGTCTGAGCATGCCGAGGAGGGAATGGAATGAGTGGATTTGTGAAGAAATCGGTGCTGTGTGCGGGAATGCTTTTGGGCATTCTGTCATCGCTCTGTGCAGCAACTGTTCCAAGTGTGTTTTTGCAGGATGCAGGATGGTTGTGGTCTGAACAGAAAGATGGAGTAATGACGGCTTCTGTAAAACTGAACGCGGGAACGGCTCTTGATGTCGAAGTGACTGGTGAAAAGGACTCCTCCGGTGCACCTGTAGCAAAAATAAAGGAAGCCGCCTATGACGGTTCAAAAGGTAAAACCTTGACATTTGCCGAAGTAAAGTACGATGGCAAAACGTATTGGGTTATTTCAAATCGTGTGGCCTTGCAGAAAAAGCCTGCCGTCATTGTCGAAGACTGTGCCATGTACAACACGAAAAGCCTTGCAGATGTCATCAATGCACATCTGGACATTGGTTCTGTCGTGGCGGCTGGCAATGTTGCCATTGCCACAGGCAACATAGACATTATTGAAGTGAGCTACTATTCTGAACGCCTGTATGCAGTTCGCACTGTCTATGTAAAGGCTTCAAAGGTCAGTTCTGCACTGGACGACATTACTGCATTCAAAATTCTTGACAATGCAGCAAAGACCTCCGATCTTGACAAAAAGAAAGCCCTGTTGGATTCTGCTGACATGTTGAATGTGTCCAGCAAGGTCAAACGTGCTGTAGACAAAGCTCGCGACGACATGGATGCATCGAAAGACATGTTGTCCGAAGGCTCTGAACTATATAATAAGGCCATGACTGTACAGACGGCAGATCTTTCAAAGGTGAATGTCCGAAACATTCCCGGCAGTACGGCAGGCGGAGAAGTTGTTGCACAGCTGGAAAGTGGGACTCTCGTAAAGGCAGCAGTTAAGACAAAGAAAATGGAAAACATTGAAGGCCTTGTAGCTCCTTGGATTATGATAATGGAACCTGTTGAAGGATGGATCTTTGGCGGTTACGCTTCTGAATCTGAATGATGTGACTTGTTTAGAGAACTGATGCATGAGGCAAAATCCCATGCATCAGTTTTTTCTTCTATTATACAGACCCTTGTAGAATCTTCTGTTTTTCGCTATTCTATGTGAATGGCTTATGAGGTTACAGCGACCAGACGACGGCCGCAGCGTTTTGAAGATCTTGTCGGACAGGAATTTGTTGCAGAAACTTTTAAGAATTCCATTCAGTCCGGTAAAATAGCACATGCATACTTGTTTTCGGGGCCTCGGGGATGTGGCAAGACATCTACAGCACGTATCCTTGCAAAGGCGTTGAACTGTGAAAAAGGTCCTGCAGCAACTCCGTGCGGTCAATGTTCTGCATGTAGGGAAATTACGGCTGGTTCGTCTTTGGATGTCATAGAAATAGACGGTGCTTCCAATACGAGCGTCAACGATGTACGCCAAATTAAGGACGAAGTTCTTTTCCCTCCAAATTCCTGTCGATACAAGATATACATTATCGATGAAGTCCACATGCTTTCTACGAGTGCCTTTAATGCTCTGCTCAAGACTATTGAAGAGCCGCCTCCTTATGTCATTTTCATTTTTGCAACAACAGAGTTGCAGAAAGTTCCTGCAACCATAAAGTCTCGTTGCCAGCAGTTTAATTTTCGTCTTGTTCCTATTGAAAAGGTAAAGGAGCAGCTTGCTCTTGCTGCAAAAGAAGTTGGCATTGCCGCTGATGATGAAGCATTGTATTGGATTGCACGGGAATCTACTGGCAGTATGCGCGATGCCTATACGCTGTTTGATCAGGTTGCGGCATTCAGCGATTCTGAAATAACCTACGAAAAAATCAGGGACAAGTTAGGGCTTGTGGGCGTTGATCGGCTGAATGAGTTGTTCGGTCTGTGCGTTCAGGGCAATGCATCGGCGGCATTGCTTCGTCTCGATGATTACTTGCAGAACGGTGTAAGCATCGAACAGCTTATTTCCAATTGTACTGATTATTTACGGAGTCTGCTCCTCATAAAAAGCGGCGTTTCAAAGGAGGCTTTGCTGGGACAGTCCAGTGAACGGTTTTCAAAGGCTGTTTTGGACGGGTGGAACAGTGTCCAGATTGAGCGTGCCATCGATATATTCCTTTCTTTGTATCGTGACATTCGCTATTCACTCAGTCCTCGCTATGAGTTTGAACTTGCAGTAAGCAGACTGTGCTGGCTTTCTCAGTATGTGTCTGCTGCAGACGTTAAAAAGGCAATCGATGCCGTAAAGCCAATGCTTTTTAAGGTGGCATCAGCAAAGGAAATTGAGGTGCCGGCAGAGTCTGTTGCGACTGGTGGTGTGCAAGGATCTGTGCAATCTATTGCTCCAGAAGATGTTGCGACAACGGCAGACTCATCATCTGCACAGAGGGTGGCTGCTTCTGTTTCGACAGCTTCTGTGCCGCCTGCTGTTGCAGGAGACCTTGGAAAGCCCGTGCCAAACGGAATGCCCGTGTTTTCTGCATTGAGCGAATCTGATGAACCGTATGCTCCTGACGATTATAATCCGGGTGCTCCGGACGATGGTGGCATTCCTGATGATTATGGTGCTCCAGACGGAGCAGGGGAGGCATCTCAATCCCCTTTTCAGGAGGGCGGAGCTGAGCCGCCTGATACAAGCAGCGAAAACACGAGGAACATTGACACTGGGAATGTAGATACTGTTTTTAAGGCTTTGATAGATGAACTTTCTGTGGACAATGCCATGCTTTCCGGGGCTGTTGCAAAAACTGCTGACTGGAAGTTTGAGGAGGGCAAAATCTGTGCTACCATTGGGAGTCAGTTTGAGCTCTTGCAACTGCGCAATGGTGCTTCTGTCATTTCGCATTTTCTTTCACAAATATACGGAAAGACTATGGCATTTGAAGTGACACTTAAGGAACAGAAGGTGAGTGCAGAACAGGTGCATTTGCCTTTGGAGGTGCAGATTTTACGCGACACGTTTAAAGGCTCTGTCATTAGCTAGGGCATCTCGAAAAACTCACTTTCGTGATTTTTCCGAGGTTTCCTTAATGATATGCATGGAGGCAGCTTTTGCAAAACTGGGTTGCCTATAGATAGCAGGAGAATATAATATGATGAATCCATTAGAAATGCTTAAAGACTTGGGCGGAATGAAGGAACAGCTTCAAAAGGCTCAGGAGCAGCTCGGAACTATTACAGCTACCGGTTCATCCGGCGGAAATATGGTTACGGTTACCTTGAACGGAAAATTTGAAATGGTAGACCTGAAGCTTGATCCCATTTGTGTAGACAACAGGGATGTGCCTATGCTGCAGGACTTGATCCGTGCTGCTCATCATGCTGCCATGGTGAACATTCAGGAGCAGATAAAGTCTCAGCTTGGTCCTATGATGGCTGCAAGTGGCCTGTCTTTTCCCGGACTGTAAGGTATGAATGCTCTTGATGAAGTAACAGAAAGTTTTTCGCGACTGCCAGGAATTGGAAAAAAATCTGCATCGCGCATAGCAAACTTTCTGTTGAGGGCGGATCCTGTGTTTTTGCAGCGGTTTTCCGCTCAGGTAGCTACCTTGCAGCAACGGATTCGTCCTTGTACTGTGTGTGGGGCATGGACGGAAACAGAGGTGTGTTCAATTTGTTCCGACCAAAGCAGGGAGCGTTCCGTAATCTGTGTTGTTGAGCAGCCACAGGATGTTTCGACAATTGACAACTCCCATGAATTTCACGGTTTGTTTCATGTTCTTGGAGGTGTCATTGCTCCTTTGGAGGGCATTGGTCCTGATCAGCTTCGAATTCAACAGCTTTTGGACAGAGTTCAAAAAGAACAGGTAAAGGAAGTCATTATTGCAACAAATCCCACTGTAGAAGGCGACACGACTGCCTTGTACATTCAGCGTCTGCTCAAGGAGTTTGACTGTGAGGTTACTCGCCTTGCAACGGGTATTCCTGCCGGGGGCGACCTTGAATATATTGACAGGCTTACCCTTGCTCGAAGCTTTAGGGGGCGCGTAAAGCTGTAATGTATAAGAGAATGGTCAATCTTTTCTGCGTACTATGAATTCTGTGCGCGGTTTTGACTTTCGTATGTCATTCTGCTTTTTGTATTTTTTGTAAAGTACTTCTTGTGCACGTACTGACTGCTCTTTTTTCAGAGGCTTGTTCTGCTTCCATGATCCATCTTTCTGAAGCGTATGGCTGTGCGTGTTGTCTTGAAAATATAAAAAGAGAATGTCCTTTACATTCTTAAAGACTGTTGCGTCTGTTATTGGTATCATCAGTTCTATGCGTCTGTCCAAATTGCGTTCCATCCAGTCGGCACTGCTCATGTACAGTTCCTCTGAACCTCCGTTTTTAAAGTAGAATATGCGGCTGTGTTCAAGGTATCTGTCTATGATGCTGACAACTTTTATGTTTTCGCTTTTTTTTGCTACGCCAGGTTTTAGAGTGCAGATGCCCCTTACGTTCAGTTCAATTTTTACCCCTGCCTGTGATGCCTTGTACAGTTCTTCTATGATTTCCTTGTGGCACAGACTGTTCATTTTTGCCACAATGTGCCCTGGATTTTCCTGCGTACTCAAGTCTTTTTCCCGTCGTATCATCTCAATCAGTCTGGATTTTAAAATGGTAGGAGCCATAAACAGATGGCTCATGGGTTTTACGATGCTGTAGCCTGAAATGATGTTGAAGAACATTTGTGCATCGGTTGCAATTTCATGGTTTGATGTAAGAATTGACAAGTCTTGGTAGAGTGTTGCGGTTTTCGGATTATAGTTTCCCGTGCTTACGTGCAGGTATCGCCGTATGCCGTCTGCTTCCCTTCTGATTACGAGGCATATTTTTGCATGTACCTTAAGGTTTACAACACCGTAAATGACTGTGACTCCTGCGTTTTCCAATTCGGTTGACCATGATATGTTCCGTTCTTCATCGAATCGTGCTTTCAGTTCAATAAAGACAGTTACGGCTTTTCCGTTTTGAGACGCTTCTTTTAAATATTTGATGATGGGACTGTTGTTCCCTGTTCTGTACAGCGTTATCTTGATAGCCAGTACATTTTCATCACGGGCAGCATCCTTGATGAATTTTATGATGGGGTCATAGCTTTCGTAAGGAACGTGTACCAGAATGTCTTTTTGTCGCAGTGTGTTCCAGTATGTTTCTTCTTCTGGCAAATCGGGTGACTGAAAGTGTTTCCATTCAGGGTACAGAAGGTTTTGTACGTCATCCAGCTCTGTCAGCGAGATGAGTTTGCTTGGGTTTACTATGCCGTATACGGTATAGACGTCATCGTCAGAAAGGGAAAGTTTTTCCTGCATGAAGGAGAGCATTGTTTTGCTTGTAGACGTACAGACCATGCGTACTGCAAATGAGGACTGTCGCTTGACAAGAATGTTTTTCATTGCCTGTATGAATTCTTTTGACTCTTCGTCTACAGCAGAGTCTGCATCTCTGACTATCTGAAAGAACATTGTTTCTTTGACCATGTATCCCGGAAACAATTCTTTGCCGCACACGGACAGTATATCGTCAAGCAGTGTAAACTGGCGTGTTGAATCGTTTGCAGGCAACCAGATGATGCGCTCTATGTTTGACGGCAGCTGGACAAGAGCGATGGGATGTTCATCGGCAGGCTGCATGATGTCATCTTTTCTTTTGTGCACGCCGCTCATTTGTTCCAGCATGAAAGAAGCATACGTTTCCATGTTTTTTATGTGTGGAAATGGAGTATTGTCCGTTCTCAGCGGTGTAAGCACCTGTGCAATATTGTGCCT
The DNA here is from genome assembly GCA_017476165.1 of Treponema sp. Classification (GTDB taxonomy): domain Bacteria; phylum Spirochaetota; class Spirochaetia; order Treponematales; family Treponemataceae; genus Treponema_D. The sequence goes on from JAFVDR010000100.1 coordinate 15,207, forward strand.
GAAATGACTTTCGATGAATGCTTTCTGCTGTGCGGTGTAGTTGTCTGCATCTATATATGAAATGCCTTCTTTTGCAAGTGATGGAAGAATTTCGTTTTTAAGAAGATCATACTGAATGTCTGTAAGCTGATGGCACCGCTTTGAGATTTTTTTTAGAAGCGGTTCCTGCTGTACCTTCTGTCGTTTGACAGATGCGATGCGAACCTGAAAGAATTCATCAAAGTTGCTGGAAACGATGCAAATGAATTTGAGGCGTTCAAGCAGCGGAATTTCTTTGCGCGCAGCTTCGTTTAAAACTCTGGCATTGAATTCTATCCAGCTGAGTTCCCTGTCAATGAAATCTGAGTCTTTCATGTGAGCTTCCTTTAGACGATTACGAGTGAGTATCCGAATACATTTTCAAACAAATCGCCTTTTTCTGCAAGGGCGAGTTTTTCTAGATTCAGGTTGTAGTGTCCTTTGATGCGGATGGTAAGTGTGTCTTTTGCAAAAGAAATGGTGAAATTCTTTAGCTTTTGAAGATGGCTTCTGTCAAGTGCGTCTGCAACGCGTAGGATTGCGCTGAGCTTTAGGACTGTCAGGCGGCTTTCACGTGGCAGCAATTTTATTTCTGCATTTTGCTGTGGCGTTTCAACGCCTTTGTGAAAGTAGGCTATGTTTGCAATGAGCGAAACGTCTTCTTTGCTCAGTCCAAATATTTCACTGTGCATGATGATATATTTTGAATGCTTGTTGTGATCTTTTGCCCTGATGAACATTCCAATATCGTGCAGTATTGCACTTATCTGCAACAGAACCCGTGTATGAGGTGTGAGTCCGAGCTCCTTCTCCATTGCATCGTAGAGCTTTAGACTAATTTCCCGTACAAACTGCGCGTGTTCTTCGTCTCCTTGATATTTGCGCAGCAGTGTTGTTGCACTTGCAATGATTTGCTCTGTAAATTCTTGCTGCAACTCTTCGATTGGTTCGGACTGCTGGCTTATGAGAATGCCTTCACGAATTGATGTTTCTGGCACGATGATGGAAGTAACGTTTGTAAGCCGTATGAAGTGCTTGTAGGCAATGAGTGACAGCTGAAATGTCTTTGCTTCATTGTAGCTGAGCTTGAATTTTGCAACGCATTCTTCTTCGGTGTAGTGCCGTATTTCATCGACAAAATTCTCAAAGTCGGTTCTCTTTATTTCCCACAGGAATGTGGAAATTGAGCGTCCTGCGAAGATTGCTGCCAGCTTCATGTCTGTGCCAAGGGCAATGAACTGCTGAACATTGCCTAAATTCATTTCCGTGTTCAGTGTAAAGCGTGTATTCTGAATGAATTCTTCAATAAGGCGGTGTGCATCATCTATGGTGCCTGTCATTGCTCGTATCTGCTGTTCGATGATGACCGTGCCGAGCCTCATGCTGTGTGCTCCAACCATGCGTCCTTTTTCCATGAGCATCATTTCCGTAGCACCACCGGCAATTTCCAGAATGATTGAGTTGCTCTGTTGAACGCTTATGGTTTCATCTTTCAGACATTCCGTAACGGCAATGTACATGAGCCTGTTTTCTTCGATGCCGTCAATAACCATGACGTTAAAGCCTGTGGTTATCTTGATGCGGTCTACGAATGTATCTCTGTTGAGGGCTTCGCGGACGGCTGTTGTTCCGACTACTGTTGTTGCAGTCCTGCTGATTTGCCAGCTGTCCAAGAGTTCCCCAAAGCGATTAAGGATTTTTTGTGTAGAAAGCAATGTGTTTTTGCTGATTGCTCCCGTAGTGAACACATCTCGTCCTATGTTGACGGGCAGTTCACTGCGGTCGAGGATGTTTCGCTTTTTGTCTTCTGCAATTTCGGCTACCAACAGGCGTATACCCGTCGAGCCAATTTCAATAACTGCCTGCGGTGCCTGCATCTACAGCAATACCTCTTTTACAGCTTATCAATGAGCATGGAGCATTTTCCCGAAGGAATTGGAAGCGTCTTTTTCTTTTGATTCAGTATATTTATGGTAAAGTAATACAGTTTTTCGCTTTCCATTTGGATTTCCCAGCCGCGGTTGCTCTTGTTGCTCAATATGGTAATGAGGTTCCGCTTGAGGGAAAGTTTTTCAATGCCCATTATTTCGAGGTTTGGTATTACCCAGTCTACCGTTTTTCGAGGAAGGCTTATGCTCAATCCAATGACGTTTTCTATCATCAGGGCTATGGTTGACAGTCCCAAAAAGTGCAGGAAACGCTTGCGTGGAAAATCAGGTGCTCCTGTCATGATGGCAGGACCTTCCGCTTCTGGAAGGTATGCTTCGTACAGATCACCTTTCTTTGATGTATCCAGCGGACTTAAGCCTTCCAGAATAAAGTACATGTGCCTGATTGCACATTCGCGTGCAAAATCGTATCTCTGATATTTTTCAAGCCCCTTGATGACCATGAAATTGAAGGTTGGAAATACAGAACCGTTGAATCCTTCTCCGTTCTTGCTGAAATTCGGATGGTCTTTGCTCAATGTTGGGAATGGATGTTCCGTACCGAATGTTTCGGGATTGCTCAAGTGTGAAATAAGAATTTCTGCACGGTCTGCGTTTGGCAGTTCTGCAAGCAGCGGCCAGAATCCTGCGATGGTCTTGTGGGGAAGTCTCTTTTCTTCGCTGTCCAGATCGTGATAGAATCCTGTTTCAGAGTCCCACATGAGGCTGTTGATTCTTGTTTTTAGGCTGAAATACAGTTTTTTGTATTGAAAGCTCAGATCCTTGTCGTTCAGTATGTCGCCGAGTGCAGACATGTGGGCTGCATTTATGGCAATGCAGCTGTTGAAGTCTACTGGATAATATGTTCCTTCGCGGGGTGCATTTACCATTGTCGATGCCTGATGCGGCACGGCATACAACCCGTTCTGCTGCTTGAATGTTGTGTCAATCCAGTTCATGAATTTGCACAGCGTCGGCATGACTTCCTTTATGCGGCGTTTGTTTGCACTTTTGTGATACAGGTTGTATTCTGCCCATGCAAACAGTGGAAGTCCAATTCCCTCTGGATTTGTGTCGCCTAAAAGCGGCTGGTTTGTTGTTGCATCATATTTCCATCGGATTGCACCGTTTTCTTCCTGTCTTTCATAAAAGTAATCGATGTTTTTGTTTGCAGGATAGTTTCGGTTTGAATAAACGAGAAAAAAAGATGAAAATATCGCTTCTGACTGGTCTAAGATGTATTGTCCGTTTACAGGATAAATGAAATATCCGTCAGGAGACAGTTCTCCTGTTTTTGGTTCAATCCAGTATTCGGAAAGCCAGTTCCACGTTTTATTATAGATGTCTACAAAATCCTGATCATAAAAATGGATTTTGGGAAAATCGTGCTTGTTCACAATTGCTCCTGCAATAAATATAACTTTTTTCGAAAAAAAGCAGTTAGATTAACTTATATTATATCATAAAATAAAAAAAAACGGTATAATTTCATGAAAATTTATTGACTTTAAAGATGGTTTTGTATGTATCAGTCACGTGTGTATCTGGAAGTTCGGGTTCTGCTGTCTGCAGTGCCTGGAGTTTTTATTGCAGTTGAGTTAAATGACGGAAAAAAAGGCATTTTGAATGCTAAAGCTGATTTCTTGCGAAGGAATAATTCCCCTGTGCAGTTGGCTAAAGTTGACATTCAGCCTTCTGCACTGCATAAAGTAGCTCTGTTCGTAAATGCAGTGGGTGGAACGATGCTGAAATCGGGCAGGCTGGAACATTTGACTGGCAGGCTGCCTGAGCCTCCTGATGACAAGAACTTCACTGGATATTCTGTTCGCGTTGCTGAAGGTGGAAAAATTGATGTCATGTACCATCAGAAAAAGAAAACCATTAATATAGAAGAAATCCGCATTGAAGAAGACAGGGGAAAGCTTACGCGCTCATCCGGCAAAAAGGCAAAAATGGACTGGACATTTGCAGGCTGTCCTGTCATGCGTATTCGCACGGCGAGTGCCTTTGAGCTTGGTGGCGAAGCAGAACTGTTTCTGCAGGAACTGAATACGCTTTTGGCCTATCTTCGCCTGACAACAGGAGATGTTTTGGACAGTGGCGTGCGGTGCAATGCCTATGTGTCTTTGTGTGATTATCCGCAAGAACCAAAATATAATGTAAAGCTTCGCAACTTAAATTCCTTTAATTTTGTCCGCAAAGCAATAGACTGTGAGCTTTCTCGGCAGGAAGCCATCTTGGCTGCTGGCGGTGCGGTTTCGGTGGAAAGCCGCTTGTGGAATGAACAGCTGAATGCAACTGAATTCTGGCAGCAGAGAGATGCTGGAAAACCTCGTTTTGCAAGTGTGATACCGGCTCTTGATGTTGCTGTTGCCGATGCAATTGCATTTGAATCTTCTGAAGTTGAACTGCCTGAAAAGAGGCGTTCCCGATTGCGGGCAGAATACGGCCTTTCACGCTTGCGTACAGTGTTTTTGTGTGCTGAAAAAGACAGGGCTGATTATTTCGAGTCTGCCGTGCAGCATGGAGCTCCTGCAATGCTCGCAGCTCATTGGCTTGCAAGTGAAGTTATGAAAACCCTGAACAAGACGGGCAAGACAATCAAGCAATGCAAACTTACTGCTGAAAAGTTTGCCCGCATTTTGGTGCTGCTGAACGATGCCAAAATCCACAGTGGCATGGCAAAAGAACTTATTCAGGCGGTTGCCGCAGACGGCAGCGACGTTGATGACATCATAAAAAAGAAGGGCATGATGCTGCTGTCCACAAAAGAGGAACTTGAACCTGTCATTGACAGTGTTCTTGCAGAATATCCCAAGAGTGTAGCATCGTTACAGGAAGGCAACATGGCTCCCCTTGAATTTTTAACAGGGTGTGTCATGAAAAAGACTGGCGGCAAGGCTGTTCCTACTGTCGTAAAGTCTCTTTTAAAGGAAAAACTGTCCATAAGAATTGTCTATGTGCTTACGATGGGTGGCTCCATTACAGCAGAAAAGCGTACAGACGGAACTATTGTTGCAGGAAGTTCAGAAAGCATAAAGCCTTTGCTTGACAGTGATAATGGAACCTTTCCTGTCCAAGTGGTTTCTGTGTGTGACATGCTGAGTGAGGAAACAGAACCAAAGGATTGGGCAAAACTAATTGCTGTCATTGCAGAAAAGATTGAAAGTGGAACTGCAAATGGCATTGTTGTTACTCATGGCACTGACACCCTTGCATACACGGCATCATTGTTGTTCTGGCTGTTTTCTGCAGCTCAGGTTCCAATTGTGTTGACAGCATCTTCTTCGATTTCTGATGCTGGCAATACCGATTCTGGTGCAGAATCCAAAACGAACCTGAACCTTGCGATAAAAACGGCGCGGGAGCGAAGGAATGGAGTGTGCGTTGTATATGGAAACAAAGTGCTTCCTGCATTAAATGTAAAATACGTAAGCAATGACGCGCGTGGATTCATCAACTGGAACATGAAGACTCCTGTATTCCATGCTGATACTGTTTTAAGCCAGCAGTTTCTTTCGGTTTCTCTTCCTGAAAGCGAAATAATGACTTCTATTTTAAATGAAGCTGCAGAGCGTCTTGCTGTCATCAGACTGTATCCCGGAATGCTGGTAAACAGGCTTGAAAAGATGTTCTCAGATGAATCATTGATAGATACCGTCATTCTGGAATTGTATTCCTCTGGTACTGGAAACATGAAGAACAGCGACTATTCCTTAAAGACGTTCTTTACGAAAGGGCGCCAGCATGGCATTACTTTTTGCTGTACATCGCAACAGGAAAGCTTTGTTGATTTTTCAGAATATGCAACTAGTGCCAGTGTTTGGCAGTCGGGAGCAGTGCCGTTCGGTAATTTGACTACGGAATCGGTAACAACATTGTATTTTGCAGCTTCGCTTATTGCCGATAATCATAAAGAATTAGATGAAATTATGGAAAGTGCCATAGACTTGCTTTAAGAAATGCTTAATAAAGTTTGGCTATGTTCTTTGTTTCGTAATTTTTTTTAACGATATGTGTTATTATTTTAGGAAATCTCAAAAATAGAGTTTCAAAAGATTTCTTTTTATGTAGTGGGGATTTATGGGAAAATTGAAATTTATTGCTGCATTGTGCGTTTGTGGAACTTTTTTTTGTGCAGATGCTTCTTTTGTGTTTTCTGCATTTTGTGCTGACCGAACTGTTGTACCAGTGAATACAACGCTTGCCGTTGATACTGCAAGCTTTTCCAAAAATGATTTCATACTCAAGCTGCAGCAGACGCTTGCTTCTGGTACTGTAAAGGATGCTCTTGCTTTATATGATGAAGTTCCTGAAAATTTTGCAGAAGACGAAGACCTTTTGGTTCTGAAAGCGTCTCTCCTTATCAGTGACAATCAGTTGAACAATGCAAAGACCATCTGTCTCGATTTGAATCGTAAAAATCCTTCTGATGCTACTGTCATTGAACTGCTTGCTTACATTGCAAAGTTGCAGGGTGATAGTGGTAACCAAAATAAATACCTTAAAACACTGCTTGCCCAAGATCAGTACAACGTAACGGCTAATGTAGAAATGGCCCAGAGCATGTTCGAAAACAAAAACTATAAGCAGGCTCGTCTGTATTACCAAAAGGCCTTGGTGCGTGAACCTGACAATGAAGATGTTCTGTTTGGATTGGGACAGGCTGATTATTTTTTGGGAAGCAAAGATCCGTCAAAAGATAAGGAAGCCGAGTCAACATTCAAGAAGATTTTGGAAAATAATCCTGATTATGCACCTGCATATTCCTATCTTGGAAAACTTGCCGCAGCAGACAATCGGTACAAAATTGCCAGTGATTATGTAAAACAGGCTATTGCCATTGATCAGACCAACTATAATTATTTCATTGATTATGGAATGTATGAAAGCAATCTTGGGCACTATGATGCTGCCATTCAGGCATGGACAGATGCCATTTCCATTCAGCCAAAATATTTTCTTGCGTATGCATACCGTGCCGGAGTCTATGACGAGCAGAATCAGATAGACAAGGCTGTCTCTGACTACAAAAGTGTTGTTGCGTATAACCCGAATTATTATTTTGCCTATGAGAGCCTTGGCATATTGTCCTTGAAACAGTGCGACTGGAAAACTGCACGAGAATCTTTTGAAAAATGCTATGAGATGGATAAGACCAGCAACATTTCCTATCCGCTCATGATTACGTACTGCTATTATAAGGAAGGAAACAAACTGAAGGCAAAGAGTTTCAGCGATAAGGTTTTAAGAAAGCTGGACCGCAATTCGATTGATTATGCAATGCTTCGCGTATGGCATGATGAGTCTGGTGAAATGCCGCTTCCTCAAAAGATTTCGGCTTTGGACAATGCAAACAAGAAAGGCAAGATGTATTTTTATCTTGGCCTGTATTATGAAAACTTTGGCGGTGTTGAAATTGCACGTGAAAACTATGCCAAAGTCATAAGCATGCATAATCCTATGTTCTTTGAATATCGCTTGGCCGAGTGGAGCATGGGCTCTGATAATGTAATTAAGGTACAGTAAAAAATGGATACAGCAACACAAAAACATCTTTTATTGAATGGCAAGACTATAATCTTGATAGGAACCGCCCATGTTTCGGAACAGAGTGTTCTGGAAGTTTCAGATGCAATTGGCAGGGAGCATCCTGATACAGTTGCCATAGAGCTTGATGAAAAACGCTATGAAAGCCTGAAAGATCCTGAGTCGTGGCGTAAGATGGATATTGTAAACGTTCTGCGCAATAAAAATGGATTTCTTATGCTTGCAAATATTGTTCTGTCAGCGTATCAAAAAAAGATGGGACTCGAAACTGGGGTAAGACCAGGAGATGAAATGCTTGCTGCCATTCAGAAGGCAGAAGAATTGGGAATCCCCTGTACAATGGTTGACCGTCCCATTTCCATTACGCTTCGCCGGGCATGGCATAAAAATTCTTTACTAGGCAAGTGCAATCTGCTTGCTGCTCTATTGGGAGCTGCTTTTTCAAAAGAGGAAATAAGTGCAGAACAGATAGAAAACTTGAAAGTCAGAAGCGAAATGGACGGCATGATGGAAGAACTTGCAAAATCCATGCCGGGTGTAAAAGAAGTTCTTATTGATGAACGCGATCGCTTTCTTGCCTGCCACATTTGGGAATGTAAAGGCGATAAAGTGCTTGCTGTTCTTGGAGCGGGGCATTTAAACGGTGTTGTTCAGCACTTGGAACGACTTGCTGCAAGTCAGGAATCTTCAAATTGTTCGGATATAGAAAGCGTACCCGAAAAGACTGCTGCGGCAAAATTCGGTGCATGGATTATTCCAGCATTGATTGTTGCACTGATAGTTGCAGGGTTTGTCGTTGGAGGAAAGAACAAGGGCTGGAACATGCTCAGTGCATGGGTCTTGTGGAACGGCATCCTTGCTGCAGTGGGGGCATTGATAGCTGGTGGTCATCCACTGGCAGTTCTTGTTTCGTTTGTTGGAGCACCTTTTACATCTTTGTGTCCATTCGTAGGAATAGGTGTGCTGTCTGGCATTGTACAGGCTTTGGTATGCAAGCCAAAGGTCGAAGACTTGGCCAGCATGCAGGAAGATGCATCTTCGTTCAAGGGCTTTTATAAAAACCGCATTTTGCGGACATTGCTGGTGTTTATCCTGTCTTCGTTGGGAAGTAGCGTAGGCACGTTTGTTGCCGGTGCAAAATTTGTTTCCATAATACCTTCTTTTTGGAATAAAATTATTTCTTCTTTGAAATAGCTGTCTTGAATACTGTTCGTATGAGAGACTGAATGTCTTCAACACTGGTTGCGCCATCGGAGGTGGCTTTGCTGCCCGTTGCACCATGTTCTGTTTCCGGTGCAATCAATGTTGAAAATCCCATTTCCTTGGCAGCCTTTAGGCGCTCCTTTATTTTTGTAACAGGCCGTATTTCACCTGCCAGACTTAGCTCTCCTAAAATAGCGGTATGTTCGGGAATGGCAATATCTGTACGTGCAGAGTAAAGGGCAGTTGCAAGTGCTGCATCAATGGCGCTTTCTGTAAGCCGTATGCCTCCTGCAACATTTATGTATATGTCCTGATCGCTAAATCGAAGGCCTGCTCTTTTTTCGAGTACAGCGGCAACCCTGCTTATGCGTGCAGTATCAATTTTGTCTGAATACACCCTGTTGAGCGATGATTTCGCAGGCACTGTAAGAGCTTGTACTTCTACAACGAATACACGGCTCCCTTCAAATACTGGAACGTATGCAATTCCTGCAGGAATTCCATTTTTTCGTTTTGTAATAAATAATGAACTTGGATCGTCTACGGTCTGCAATCCATTGCTGTCCATTACGAAGATGCCCATTTCATTTACTGAGCCAAATCTGTTTTTCAATGCATGCAGAAAACGATAGTCATCGTTGTTGTTCCGTTCAAACGTTATGACGGTGTCAACCATGTGTTCAAGGCTTTTGGGACCTGCTATCATGCCGTCTTTTGTAATGTGTGCAGTCATGAACAGTACGCTTTTTCTTTCTTTTACCCAACCTATCAGTTCATTTGCACAGTACTTCAGTTGATTTACCGTGCCGGGAACGAGACCTGCCTGCACGGAATAAACTGTTTGGATGGAATCAATGATGACCACAGAAGGATTCAAGCTGTCTAGTGCATCAAGAATATCTTCAAGGCGCATGGTGCACAGAATTTCCATTGACTCAACGGAAAGAGAAAGTCGAACGGCTCGTGCCTTTATTTGAGACGCAGACTCTTCTCCCGAAACATAGAGCACCCGAAAGGAAGATGCAGTCTTGTTTTGCTTCATGATTTCACTGGCTGTTTGGATGAGCAGGGTTGATTTTCCTATGCCTGGCTCTCCTCCAATGAGGATGGCACTCCGCAAGGTTGCTCCGCCGCCAAGCACTCGGACAAATTCGACATCTCCTGTTGATATCCTTCCTTCGTCCTGCATCTGTATTTTGGACATGGGAACTGGCTTGATTTTTACTGCTGTTCCGTCTGCATGCAAAGATGGCATTGCAGCATTTGGATCTGAAATGCATTCTTCTAGGGAATTCCATTCTCCACACTGAGGACATCGCCCAAGCCAACCCGGTTGTGTATAACCGCATGAAGAACATTTGTATACGATGCTTCCTTTCTTTTTTGCCATAGGTATCTTCCTCTGCTGAATGTTTAGTTTACAGCTCGAATGGCATTGATAATGCTCATGTATTTGCTTCCATGTTTTTCGTACACAGGCGCCATTGCGTCTTGAAACTCTGAATATTCTTCAGAGGTAAGTTCGATAACTTGACAGCCGTTCTGCTTTGAAATTCTTTCAGAAAGACCTTCCCGCTCCTTCCATTTTTGAATTTCATAATCCTGAGTGTGCTTTGCAATTTTCTTTATGATTTCAACATCTTCTGGAGCAAGGCGGTCAAGCACTTTTTTCGAAGCAATGAGAATTTCAGGAACGCGGGTATGTGAATCAAGAACGAAATAAGGTGCAATGGAGTAGTCTCCATTGCTTTGGTACGATGGAAAATTGTTTTCTGCACCATCGATGATTCCCTTTTCAATGGCTCCACGAATTTCCGTCATGTTGAGTCCGACAACTCCTTTTGCACCAAGAGCTTCGCACATGTCTATCATTATGGGGTTGTTCAATATTCGTATGCGCAGTCCTTTCATGTCCTTTACTGAGTGAACGGGCTTTGTTACGTAAAAATTCCTTGAACCGGCATCATAAAAACAAAGTCCTACCAGTCCTGAGCCAGATTTTTCAATTCCTTCCAGAATCTGTTGCCCTATGCTTCCGTTTAGGACTTTCCACATGTGTTCGGAACTTCTGTACAGATAGGGGAATTGAATTGCATTTATCTGATCGACAAAAGCTGCAGCAGAGGAAGCCGATACACGTGTAAATGCAAGGTCACCTGTCTTTAGTCCTTCGATTGCATCGTTTTCATTCTGTGCAAGGGCGCCTCCTTCTCTCACTTCGATTATGATGCGTCCCTCCGTTTGTTCTTCGACAAGGCGTGCAAACTCTTCATCAGCAAGGGCTGTCGGGTATCCTGCCGCATGATTTTCTGAAAGTCTGAGCGTTACAGGATGTTTTTTGATGGTTGCTGCATTTTTGTTGTGACAAGACGTCAAAACAGCTGCAAAAGAAATGACTGCAAACAGATTGTATATTATGTTTTTCATGTTATAAAGCTCCTTATCATTCCGTTTTGAACAAGTCTATTTGGCTACCAATCTTATTGATTGCACCTTGAACGTCGCCGGATATTGCAGCCAGTGCAGTTCCTGTTTCATTAATCCTGTCTGCTCCTGCAGACATTTCGTTCATGCCTTCCTGCATGTGTGCAGTGGAGTCTTTCAGCACTTTGATTTCGTTCAT
>JAFVDR010000101.1 GCA_017476165.1 Treponema sp.
ACGTGACCGACTATATGTGTTTGATTCAGGACGCTTTTCCTGGAATCTTTTTCTGAATTGCGATTCAGGCTTTGCTTTTTATTTTGAACGGGAACTTTATTTTTTTCTCACAAGAAAGACTGTTTTTTCTAAAAAAAACAGCCCTAAGTTGTATTTTTTTTAGAATTACTATTGACAACATGGGGCCTTATATGTGTTAGGCGATATTACATAGTTACTGCAACAACATTATAATCCTGAAGAAGTTTCTTACCGCCAGTACGAAGAATCTGTAAGAATCTCTGGGCTGTACCCTGTGGAATATTTCTACCAGACTCCCATGCTTCCACGGTTTTAGGAGATACACCAAGAACAAAAGCAAAGTTTTTCTGTGTCAAGTTCAAATCTTCGCGAATCTGCTTGATTTCTTTGTCATGATACTGAGGAAGTTCTGCAACAGTAACACTCATTTTTCTTGCTTTTGAAGCATCGCCTTTTGCATATGCAAGACTTTCGTTGAGACCATTCATAATGCTTTCAAATACTTTATTTTCTGCCATCTTGTGCCTCCTTCTCAGCATTTTTTATTGCCGTTACTATAGTTTTCATCTGATTTCGCTCTGCTTTACTCAGATTTGCCTTTTCATTCTTTGGAAATGCAGTGAGAAGATAAATATGCTCGGCAAAAACTATATCCAAATACACAATCCTTGCTCCTCCACTTTTACCACGACCTTCCAAAGCCCAGCGGAATTTCTTAACTCCGCCGGTTCCTTCCAATGTATCTCCGCAATCAGGATTTTTGCAGATATATATTTCCAGCTCGCCCAAATCATCATCATTCAAGCCAAGTTCTTTCCAAGTACGGTCAAATTCTTTTGTAATGATGAATTCTCTTGTCATGGTTATAATATACACCCTACTGAATAGGGTGTCAAGTGATTATAATTCAGCTGTTACGGCATCTATCAATCTCGATGCATTATTTAGCTTGTTGATTAGATTCACTAAATCCAGCTCTCCATTCTCTTTTTTTAAAAAGACATCATTAATAATTGCAACGTAAGTGTATTCTCCACATCTGTATCTTGAAGGTTTTGATATACTTAAGTCAAATTCGGAGGATTTTTCCTGTATGAGGTAAAAAATGTCATACAACACATCAATTGTTCGTTCCCATTTTCCACAGATTTTGATGAATAAGTTGATTTTATCAGCACAGTAGTTTTCTATTTGCAGATAGATTTCACAATTTTTTTCACTTGACAGTGAAGTAATGTGAAACCACAAGCCTAAGAACCCACCGTTTGGATTTGAAACATAATCCCAATGAGACCAGTCGTTTTCAAGATTCGATTCAATGTAAGAATATAGACCTTTTGTCGCTTCCCATGAGTTCAGTTTTTCGTATTTATTACTCCGGAAATTAAAACCCGCAAACATCAAGCAGCTTGCTTAGTTATGTAGGTAGGATAGGTTCCTGTTATTATACTTTTTTCAAGCAGAGTAAAGCCGCGTATTACCGCTTCCTTGTTCTGTCCTAAAGTTGAATTTCATTTCAGAAAGCAAGCTTGACTTGCTTTCTGAAATATTCTTTTTTGTAGTTGCTTCTTTTTAGTCTCCCTAAAATTCTATTTTTTGATTTCATCGAACTTGATTCGATGAAATTATATTCCTTATTTTTCTTCCTGAATACCTTTTTCTGTCATAAAATCAATTATTAATTTTTGTTGTAGATTAGTTTCTACATCGAATCTCAATCCATCATGTTTTAGAAAAGATAATTTGTCTCCGTCTATTTTCTTCCAAGAAAATATATTTTTCCATTCGATAAATGAACCTTTTACTATTCCGTTACTATAAAAACCATTATATTGTGAGTATCTTTTTATTAAAATTATATCTAAAAGAGCAGGAACAAAAAATAAAAGATATACTAAGATGATTGGTTCTTTTAAAAGAATTGCATAAATTGTAAAGAAAAGAATCATTGCAATATAATATATATATGAACCTTTTCCAATAATTTTTTTATTCTGTATTTTTAATATTTCTGTACCAAATTTATTTATTTGTTTTTTTAAGGTTCCCAATTTGATTAAATTTATAATAATTCGAATTAGCGGAATAAGAAAAAAACGTGTAAAGAAAAATAAGTTAATTAAAAAATATACAATCTTTCGTAAATCATTCATTTTTATCTCTCTAAAAGCAGGCCAGTGCGCCTGTCGTCATATCAATTGGTTTGTTGTAACTAGAAGCAGAAGCGCCCTTGTTTGAACTTGCTTTCATATACTCGTCGTTTGCCTTGGTGAATTCGTCCTGAGCAGAACGGATAGAATCAATTGCTTCTGTCACACCTTCCAATCCTTTGATGTTTTCTGCAAGTGAATCTGCGGAGAAGTCCTGCAAAAGGCTTTCAATCATTGAAGATTCGCTCGTGTAGTTGGCGGTTGTGATTCCAGCTTTTGCATACTTGTCGTAGATTGCTTTGAGTGGGGCAGAAAGTTCTTTTTTACTTGCAATCGGGAAAACGGCATAGGCAGCAAGAACCGTTCCCAATGTTTTTATAGCCTCATCTCGTGCACTGTCAGCAGAATCGAGCGTAGAGAGAGTCTTGTCTTGTAAAATAGCTGTCGTGATTAGAGCTGAAAGCGATTCGAGTTCCTCAAGGGCAGATTTCAGAAACGAATCAGATTGAGCCTTTTCGTCCGCCTTGAAATTGCGAATGATTGAGTCCGCAAGTCCGTCAACCTCAGCGTTGCGGATTGCAGTTTTCAACTTGTTCATAAACTTGTCCTACTTTTTTATGAATCTGCTTTAAAAATACTGAAATTTTCCGCAATCGACAAATTTTTCCTTAAAATAAGGATTAGATTTGAAATTTATAGGCTTCCTTACCATAAGGATTTTTGATTTGTGAATTTTCGGACTGCCTTATTTTAAGGAATGGAGACTTTACAATTTTTTGCGGTTCCTTATTTTGAGGAAGTGAAAACTAATAGAAAAACTCAATTCCTTATATTGAGGACATACAATTTATAAGAAAAACAGACTTCCTTATTTTGCGGAAGCCTGTTTTAGAAGTAACTTCTGAACCTTATTTTTAAGATGGTAAAAATAATTGACAAACTCCACAACTTGGTGTTTACAGGTTGTTTACATTTATGATATACTGGCTTTAGTTGGATTAATTTTTCTGCATGGATACTGTAGGCATGCAGTCTTCTTCTGTGCTTTTCATTTGTTCGGGAAGTGAGACTCCACGAGAGAGGTGTGCTATGAAAAATGTATGCAAGTTGGTGGGCGTAGCTCTTGTATGTTCTGTCTTTTTCCTGATGCCATGCTGTTCTTCTGACGGTGGTGGCGATGACGGCAATAATGGAACTGTTTCAACTGATAGGACTTTGGCAGTCAATCCTTTGAAAGGCTTTATCTGTTGGGAAGACAAAAAGACTGACCTGTGCAGCCTTGAGTTTGTGCAGATTAAATTCAACGAAGTGCTTACGGCAAACAAGTCCTGCGATTTCAGTGTGCTCGAACAAAAGCTGAAGGCAGCCAAGGCTCGCCGTCGTCAGGCTGTGGTGCGCATTGTCATTGAAATTCCCGATGACGGATTGTACCTGCCGTCGTTTTTGAATTCCGTTCCGCGCTATTCCTATGCAAAGGGAACGACCCCAAACTATAACAACGCAACGCTTTTGGAACAGATTCTGTATGTAATTGAGCAATTCGGAAGCAAATATGACGGTGATCCTCGCATTGCCCTTGTACAGACAGGAATGCTGGGGCATTGGGGCGAACAGCATACTACGTATCTTTCGAGCAATCATCCCGGCCGCATCAATGATGAAACGTATGAAAAATTCTTCAAGACATTTGCCAAAAGTTTTACCAAGACGCTGATTGCAGCTGGTGCTCCGAACAGGCCGGGAGCAATTTCGTATCCAAGCATAGGGTTTTATCACGACACGCTGTACGCAGATGCTGAAGACCAGGACTATCGCAATCGGCTGAACAAGGTTTCCGGCTGGAGTCGATGGCAGACTTCGATGATTACGGGTGAAATTGCAAGCGGTGAAAAGGGGCGGCTGTGCTCCAATTCCGGGGATGAGGCGGTGTTTTCAAAATTCAAGAGCCGCATGTCTGAGTTCCATGTATCGTCGTGCCTGTTCAACAGGATTTTTTCAAGTTCTGCCAACAGGACTAACATACTGATTTATTCAAGCTATTTGGGCTACAACTTTGTTCCAAAGGTAAATGCCGTATCGGCTTCGGGCAAAAGCGTTTCCGTGTCTTTGTCCCTGCAAAACAACGGCTGTGCTCCGTTTTACTATGACTGGCCGGCATACATTGCCATTGCCAAGGGCGGTTCAATTGTGGAAAAGCATTCAGCTTCTGCCGTAAAGATTCATTCCGTTAATCCCGGCGAAACAAAGGCCTTTTCCGTTACGAAAGACTTTTCGAAGGATCCTTCGGGGTGCACCGTACTGCTGGCGGTTCCCAACAAGATGGATGGCGGGTATCCCGTTTCCTTTGACAGTGCTCAAATGAACAGGGATGTCAGCGGATGGCTGTCAGTGGGATCTCTTTGAAAAACAGGTGACATCGAAAAAAAATCGTGGACAAAAATGGCTTTCATGCTATAATTAGCTTATGCTAACTTATAGGCATGGAGGTTTTAGTTCATGGATACCATTTTTAAAAGTATTCCGGTAGTTAAATACGAGGGTGCGGACAGTACGAATCCGTATGCATTCAAATATTATGATGCAAACCGCCTGTTCATGGGCAAGACGATGAAGGAGCATCTGCCGTTTGCAATGGCATGGTGGCACAATCTGGGGGCAAACGGCGTGGACATGTTCGGCTCTGGAACAACGGACAAGACGTTTGGTGCAAAGCCCGGCACGATGGAACACGCAAAGGCAAAGGTTGATGCAGGCGTTGAATTCATGCAGAAGCTCGGCATTGACTATTACTGCTGGCACGACGTTGACCTTGTGCCCGAAGCCGACGACATTAACGAAACGAACCGCCGTCTGGACGAAATTTCCGATTACATTTTGGAAAAGACAAAGGGCACGAACATCAAGTGTCTGTGGGGCACGGCAAATATGTTCGGCAATCCACGGTACATGAACGGGGCTGGAAGCACGAACTCTGCCGATGTGTTCTGCTTTGCGGCGGCACAGGTAAAAAAAGCTCTTGATATTACCGTAAAGCTTGGCGGGCGGGGCTATGTGTTCTGGGGTGGTCGTGAAGGCTACGAAACGCTGTTGAATACGGACGTGAAGTTTGAACAGGAAAATATTGCAAAGCTCATGCATCTTGCCGTGGACTATGGACGGAGCATCGGCTTTAAGGGCGACTTTTACATTGAGCCAAAGCCAAAGGAACCGATGAAGCATCAGTACGACTTTGATGCTGCAACGGCAATCGGATTTTTGCGTCAGTATGGTCTGGACAAGGACTTTAAGATGAACATCGAGGCAAACCATGCAACGCTGGCGGGGCATACCTTTCAGCATGAACTGCGAATCAGCCGCATAAACGGAATGCTTGGTTCCATCGATGCCAATCAGGGTGACACGCTCCTTGGCTGGGACACGGACGAATTCCCGTGCAACGTGTACGATGCCACCATGGCCATGTACGAAGTGCTCAAGAACGGCGGACTGACGGGTGGGTTCAACTTTGATTCCAAGACGCGCCGACCAAGCAACACGCCGGAAGACATGTTCCACGCATACATTCTGGGCATGGACACGTTTGCCCTTGGGCTGATTAAGGCTGCCGAGCTGATTGAAGACGGCAGGATTGATGCCTTTGTCAAGGAAAAGTATGCAAGCTATGGAAGCGGCATTGGCAAGAAAATCCGCGACGGCTCTGTTACGCTTGCAGAACTGGCAGAACATGCTGCACAGCTCAAAAAGCCTGAGCTGCCGGGTTCTGGCCGCCAGGAATATCTTGAATCTATTGTAAACAACATTTTGTTCAGATAGGTTTCCAATCGCATGCTGCTTCGAGAATCCGTGCGCATTCTTCGAGCATGAGCTTGTCATCGTCTGTAAAGCGGCTCTTTTGGGGGCTGTCGATGTCAAGCACTGCGACTACGTTCCCCTTTGCATCGTGCAGGGGAACGACTATTTCTGAGTTCGAAGCAGCATCGCATGCAATGTGTCCTGCAAACTGATGTACATCTGCTACGAGCTGTGTGGCATCCTGCGTTGAGGCTGTTCCGCATACGCCTTTTCCCACGGGAATGCGGATGCATGCAGGTTTTCCCTGAAAAGGTCCGAGGAGCAGGTATCCTTCGCGTTCGACAGTGTAAAATCCCGCCCAGTTTATGTTTTCCATTTTCATCCATAGCAGGGCGGCTGCATTTGCCATGTTCGGAATGCAGTGCCGTTCGTCCTGCACGAGTGCGGCGAGTTCTTTGCAAATCTGTTCAGTGTTCATGTTGTTCAGTCCTTTTTTCCATTATAGGTGGCAGACCCTTTTAGTCAAGTTGTGCCGCGGCAAAATGCTACAATTGAAACATTTTACATTATCATATAGAATAGCCTCATTATGATATTTTCACCGGTAGAAATTGAACAGACTGTAAACATGTTTATGCGGCAGAAGCTTGATATCCGCTGCATTACTATGGGAATTTCACTCCTTGACTGTGCTGCCGAAGACAGTAAGGTTGCCTGCCAAAAGATTTACGACAAGATTATGAAGAGGGCGCAGAATCTTGTAAAGGTTGGACAGGACATAGAAAAGGAATTCGGCGTTCCAATCATCAACAAGCGCATTTCCGTTACGCCGATAGCCCTTGTTGCCGGTGCAAGCAATGCAACTTCTTACGTAGATTACTGTCGCACGCTGGACAAATGCGCCCACGAACTTGGCGTGAACTTTCTCGGCGGATTCAGCGCCCTTGTGCAGAAGGGCATTACTCCTTCAGATAAAATCCTTATTGAATCAATTCCTGAAGCTCTTGCCGAAACAGAATGTGTTTGTTCTTCGGTAAATGTGGGCACAACGAAAAACGGCATCAACATGAATGCCGTAAAGCTCATGGGCGAAACCATAAAGAAAACGGCTGACGTTTCAAAGGACAAGCCAGTAAACGGATGTGCAAAGCTTGTAGTGTTCTGCAATGCTCCCGAAGACAATCCGTTTATGGCAGGTGCATTCCACGGACCGGGAGAAGGGGATGCCGTCATCAATGTCGGTGTGTCTGGTCCTGGCGTTATTCTTGCTGCTGCAAAGGAATTCAAAGGCAAGCCTATCAACGAGCTTGCTGATGGCATCAAAAAGATGGCGTTCAAGATTACCCGCATGGGACAGCTTGTGGGAACAGAAGCAGCACGCCGCCTTGGCGTAGACTTTGGCATTCTCGATTTGTCTCTTGCACCGACACCTGCTGTCGGCGATTCCGTGGCACGCATTCTCGAAGAGATTGGCCTTGAAGGCTGCGGTGCTCCAGGAACGACTGCTGCCCTTGCCATGCTTACTGACATGGTAAAGAAAGGCGGTGTCATGGCAAGCACGAATGTTGGCGGCTTGAGCGGTGCATTCATTCCTGTCAGCGAAGATGAAGGCATGATTAATGCCGTAAAGCAGAACAGCATTTCCCTTGAAAAACTTGAAGCAATGACTACTGTTTGCTCTGTCGGCTTGGACATGATTGCCATTCCGGGCGATACTTCTGCCACGACAATCAGCGGCATTCTTGCAGATGAATTTGCAATCGGCATGGTAAACAACAAGACTACGGCATGCCGCCTTATTCCTGCTCCTGGAAAGAAAGCCGGAGAATGGGTGGAGTTTGGCGGACTTTTGGGCGGATGCCCTGTCATGAACGTGAACAAATTTAGCTGTGCTGACTTTATCAATCGCGGTGGACGCATTCCAGCTCCAATCCATTCTTTCAGGAACTAGCAATTGTCTTTCCTGCGTATCATTTTGGCACAGAACGAGCAGCAGTATCGTGCGGCACAGCATTTTGTTGCTCCCTACGAACAGCACTGCTGTTCGCTCATGCACAAGATTATTGCGGGGGAAGGCGGACTGCATGTCATTGCGGAGCAGAATCGCATTCGCGGAGTGCTGTTTTTTTCGCAGGGTGGAACGGTGCTGCCCTGCCTGCCGCACAGAAGCAAAGACCTTGCCGTCTTGCTGCAGCAGTTCTTTCATGAAAAAATCGTTGCCTGCATCAACGGCAAGGCTGATTACGTTACCTTTTTGAACAAGCTTTTGACTGATACCGAAGAGCACGAGCTGAGCGACACTCGGTTCTATTACTTGATGGAGCATGAGTATTCAATCCATCTGAATCTTGTGCCGCCGTATACCATGACGCACTGTACTGCGGCTCATGCAGATGCTTTGTTTCCGCTGCATTTTTCATACTTGCTGGAAGAGGTGCAAAGCCCTTTGTCTGATCCGAATCCTGTAGAAGAGCGTCAAGTCCTCAAAAACATTTTGCGTTCCCAGTATGTTGTTGCGGTGCTTAAGAACGGAATGCCTGTGTCAAAGGCGCAAACGAATGCAAAGGGATTGCAGTACGTGCAGATTGGCGGTGTGTATACTGAACGGCAGAGCCGCCGGCATGGATTTGCAGGTATGCTGGTGTCAGATATTGCTGATTGGGCAGCGCAACAGCACAAAAAGACGGTTCTGTTTGTAAACAGGTACAACACGCAGGCCCTGCATTCATATCAGAATGCAGGCTTTACGGCGGTAGACAACTATATCATTTCGTATTTTGTAGTTCCAAAAACATCTCTGTAAGTGGAAGCTTCTGACGTAACCTCTTGTTCGCAGGCGAATTTTGCCTCTTTGCAAACGCAGATGTTCAATTGCGCTCTGCAATTCAAAGCACTTTTTAAAGATTGGGCTATCTGGAAAAAGACAGATAGTGACCGCTTGAAGGTGTGAATCCAAAGACTGGTTGACCTAGTGAATTTGTGCCAAAAGTCACGGAAATTGATGTTTCATTTTGTCAACGTATTTTGGTTGACATTTCCTTAAGCTTTTTCAATAATTTAAACAGTATGGCCAGAAAACGAATCGGACTCCAGTTGAATTCTCTTATAAGCGGCTACAACATAGATGTGTTTAATGCAACCGAAGCCGTTTGCCGTCAGAAAGGTTATGACCTTACTGTTTTTGAAGGGGGCGTTGAATATGGCTCTCCGGCAACGAGGCAGCAACAATTCATCTACAAGCACATAAACGGGCGTAACATTGATGGGCTTATCATTACGTCTGGCTACTACAAGGCTATTGAAAATGACATTAAGAGTGACGGCGAAAAGCAGCTTCCTTCGGTTCCTCAAATAGCCATTGCAGAAACAAAAGAAGGTGAGCCGTACATCTACAGCGAATTTGAAGAGAACTTCATTGCAATGATAGACCACATGGTAACGGTACACGGGTGCCGGGTGTTCAACATTGTTTCGGGGCTTGAAAGCAATACCGATTCCAGACGGCGCATGAAGATTTGTCTTGCAACGCTGGCAAAACATGGCATTCGGGTGGAAAAGAAGCGGCTGTACATAGGTGGCTTTACGGAAGAAGGAGGCTTCAATGCCTTGAACTATTATGTAAAGCATGACCTTTTGCCGACGGACTGCATCATCTGCCTGAATGATGATATGGCTGTCGGGCTGATAGATTATGCTGTAGCCTTGAACTACAACGTTCCCGAAGATTTTCGCGTCATCGGGTTTGACGACAGTGCACATTCCGAGTTCAATCACGTGACAATCACAAGTGTGGGTGGAAACCTGCGGCAGTTTGCTGCAAAGGCTGTGGACAGCATTGAGCAGATGTGGCAGGGAAAATTCATTCCCTCGCAGATAAAGATACCGAGTCTGGTAAAGTATCGCAAATCCTGCGGCTGTGTTGATGCAGAAGATTTTGAAACGGACTACATGGACAAGGATGGAAAGCCCGTGCCGTATTCATATTCTACGATACAGTTCATGCACCAGCAGTATTTCAGGCTGGATCATGATATTGTCCTTGTGCAGAAATTTTTTGAGCGTCAGGTGCGGCCGATGACGATACGTGAGTTTGTGCCGGAATTGACTCGGTGGCTGCCGAAGTTGCATATACGTTCTTGTGCAATCGTTTTGTTCAAGAACAAGATTCATGTGGAAAATACTGCCGCTTTTGAGCTTCCGGACTATGCCGAGCTGTTGCTTGTCTATGAAGAAGGTGTCAAGCAGCAGAATGACATTGTGTCGTTTAATCCTCAGGAATGCCTGTACCCGGAAAATTTGTTTACCGACTGCAGGATAACTGCTTTTGTACGTACCCTGTATTATAATAATTTCATCTATGGATACATGGTGTATGCTCCCGAAAACTTGCCGACTCCATTGCTTGATACCACGTACAGCATGATTTCCCATGTGTTTTCATCGTCCGCCTTCTATACGGAAAAACTTGTGGCAGAAAGTCATCAGCACCTTATGATGGAACAGCTTGAAAAGACGAATTCTCAGCTTGCAGGCATTTCGCAGACTGATGAACTGACGAAGTTGTACAACAGGCGCGGTTTGTTTAACCTTGGGCAGGAAAGCATCAATTTTACGGTTGATATGGGCAAGAAGGGGCTGGTGTTCTATGCGGACATGGATGGACTTAAGCGCATCAATGATACGTATGGGCATGATGCAGGTGATCAGACCATTGTGGGCATGGCTCTCATGCTGCGAAAATCATTCCGTTCACATGATATTATTGCACGGCTGGGCGGAGATGAGTTTGTCATTGTTTCCGCCGGTGTGGATTTTTCGTTTGTGCCCAAGGTAAAGGAGCGCATAAAGGAATCGTGCGAAGAATGGTACATGTCCACCCATTCCCTGTTCCGGTTGAGCATTAGCATTGGTGCGGTTGAATTCAGCGAAGAAAATAAAAATCTAGAAGAATTGCTTTCACAGGCGGACAAGGTTCTTTACGAAGAAAAAGCAAGAAAGCATACCCGTTCGTCTGCAAAAGAGTAACTCTGCTGTGAGTGACTCTTTTGTCAAGATGCTGTCAATGTAAAGTCCTTTGGAACAAACAGTGTTCCCGATTGGCTGCCGTCTACCAGCGATGACAAGGGGTTTTTGTTGCGGCTGTTTGCTAGAACGAGGGGAATGCCCGAAGCTGTTGTCTTTTCTGCTGCCTGAATCTTTGTGCGGATGCCGCCCGTACCAAAACTGTTTGTGTTGCCCAGTGTAATCTTTTTTAAAAGCTCTGGAATATCCGTTACCGTTTCAACGAGTTTTGCCTGAGGATTCGTCTTTGGATTGTCGGTGTACACACCGTCGATGTCGCTGAACAGGATGAGTAAATCGGCACTCCACAGTATTGCGGTAAGGGCTGAAAGGTTGTCATTGTCGCCTATGCTGTTTTCTTCGAATGAAACGGAGTCGTTTTCATTGATGATGGGAACAACGCCTTCGTCTACCAGCGTAAACAGCGTGTTGCGCATGTTCAGCGTGTGGTGATAGTCTTCAAAGTCTTCTTTGATGAACAATAGCTGTGCAACATGCAGGTTTTCTTGCTGAAAGGCTGCCCTCCATTTGTCCATCAATTCCACTTGACCGATGGCACACAATGCCTGGCGGTAATGCATGTCTTTTTTGTGTGCCCAGCCGTTGATGCTGGAAAGACCTGCAACCTGTGCACCAGAAGACACGATGATTACCTGCTTTCCCAGTGCAATGAGCTTTGAACACTCGCTTGCAATTTGGTTCATAAAGTCAAGGTTGATTGTGCCGTCGGCCTTTGCAAGAGAATTGCTTCCGAACTTAATTACTATCTTTTTTGCATTCTGTATTGTTTCTCGTATTGTCATCGTATCTGTCCGTCACCGTCTATAAGGAACTTTGTGGTTGTCAATGCATTTATGCCCATAGGACCGCGGGCATGTAGCTTCTGCGTGCTGATTCCAAGTTCTGCGCCAAATCCGAATTCTCCGCCATCAGTAAAGCGCGTGCTGGCATTTACGTATACACATGCTGCATCTATGCGTGACTGGAACGCGCGGGCATGTGCCCTGTTGTTCGTTACAATGCATTCGCTGTGCTTTGTGTTGTGCGTGTTGATAAAGTCTATGGCCTCGTCTACAGAGCCAACTGCTTTTACTGCAAGAATAAAGTCAAGGAACTCAAATCCAAAGTCTTCGTCATGTGCCGCAACGGCATGTAATGCCCCATCATGCAAAGCTGCATCGCTTTGTAAAACGGCAAGGCACTTTTCGTCTGCCCTCAGCTGTACTTTGCCGGCAAGCTTTTCTGCCACTGCAGGAAGGAACGTGTCCAGCATACTTTCGTGAACCAGCAGCGTTTCAATGGCATTGCATGCGCCCGGACGCTGCATCTTTGCATTTGCGGCAATGTCGCAGGCCATTGCTATGTCCGCCCCTTCGTCTACGTACAGATGGCATACGCCGGCACCCGTCTGAATGACAGGAATTTTCGCATTGTCTACTACTGTATTGATGAGTCGTGCAGAACCGCGCGGCAAAACGACATCAATCTTGCCGACAGCACCAAGAATCTGCGTTACGTCTTCGTGGTCAACGCTCTCGCACAGATGGATTGCATCGGCAACGCCGTCTGCCCCTGCATCTGCAAGCCCTTCTTTTATGGCAGCGGTGAGTGCTTTGTTTGAAGCAAGTGCTGAAGAAGAGCCTCGAAGAAGGATTGCGTTTCCACTTTTGTACGCAAGTGAAAAAGCGTCTACTGTTACATTTGGTCTGGATTCGTAAATGATGGCAACAACACCGAGTGGCACGCGAACCTGTCGAATCTGCATGCCCTTGGGGGCAGTCCATCCTGCTATTTCTTGTCCAATGGGGTCGCCTTGGTTGATGATGATGTCAATGCTGTCTAAAATGCTCTTGAACTTTTTTTCATCAAGGGCAAGGCGTTCTACCAGCGCCTCTGACGTGCCCTTGTTCCGTGCAGCTTGGACATCTGTGCTGTTTGCGTCCAAAATGTCATTTTTGTGTCTGGAAATGGCGGCAGCTACACAGGAAAGTGCATGATTTTTCTGTGCAGCAGTATGAAGTGCAAGAGCTCCAGCACCTGCACGTAGACCGGAACAAATTGCATCAATGTCCATACATAACCTCTAGTAATTTGCCAAAAAGTACATGCCAAGAAGGGTTGCAGCCCTCATCTTAAACTCAGACCAGTCGGCAGTACGCGGAAGGTTCTTCATGTACCACCAGAATACGCCGAATTCAGGATCAATGCGAAGGGCATATTCATTAAAACTTTTTGTTTTTGTCTGTGAACCGAACATCAGGTAGACAACATCGTCTACAATGCTGAAGAATAACGGATAAGCATCTTTATATGATTTTTTGTCGAGATATGCAGTAAACTCATCAAGATGATACAGAACTTGAGCCTTTAGTTCTTCATCAGATTTTTCTACCCATGTTTTCTGAATAAGAAGAACAAGATTCTTGTGAAAACTGTAATTCAGCTTTTCTTCTCCATCTGAGGAAGCATCAACAATCTTTTTAAATGAGTCGCCTACATTAAATGCAGTAGAAATCGCAATTGCTGCAGAAGAAATCTCCTCGTCTGCACTTGCAGAAAGCAAGGTGCCCAAAGCCATTACGGCAGAACTGTCTACAAACTCTTCAATCTGATCATCATTCATATCAGCGTTATTTTAGAGTTTTACAGTACTTTGTGCAAGTAGGGTGCTATTTTTCAAGTGCAGGATACGCTGGTTGCTGGAGCCTCTGAAAGCAAGGCTGATGTCTTTTAATTCTTCAATGAAAGGACCGTCTACAAGAACGTCAATGTACGAAAGCATTTCGTCAGTGCAGTTTATGTGCTTTTTGCCGCCGCTTTGCAAATCTGTGTCGTATACATACCCCGTGTAGCACCAGATTGTTTTCTGGGGAAAGGTGTTGCGCACG
This sequence comes from Treponema sp., assembly GCA_017476165.1. Classification (GTDB taxonomy): domain Bacteria; phylum Spirochaetota; class Spirochaetia; order Treponematales; family Treponemataceae; genus Treponema_D. Next base: position 13,913 of record JAFVDR010000101.1, read on the forward strand.
CGCTGCAAGAACGGCGTAAGGACTATTTGATTTTCTTCTTCAAATGGCTCACCGCCCAGCACGGTAAGCCCACTGATATAGTCGGGCTTTAGGGCTTCAAGAATTTCGTCTTCTTCCTGCCAGGTAAATTCCTGCCCATAGCAGAAATCCCATGTTTCCGGCTGAAAGCACCCCTTGCAGCGGTTGCGGCATCCTGATACGAACAGAGAGACCCGAACGCCCTCACCGTCTGCTATATCATGTTTTTTTATTGTGCCATATCTCATTACAGATGCAAAACCCTTTCTTGAATTTCCTGAGTGCGTCCCTGATTCCAATACTGAGTACCGATATAGCCGCATGTGCGGCGGGCAACATTCATTGTTCCCTGATCTCGGTTCTTGCAGTTGGGACATTCCCAAACAAGCTTGTCGTCTTTGTCCTTTACAATGAGTATTTCACCTGTATAGCCGCATTTCTGACAGTAATCGCTCTTTGTGTTCAGCTCGGCATACATGATGTTGTTGTAAATGTGTTTGAGCAGTGCCATGACGGCAGGAATGTTCTGTTCCATGTTCGGTACTTCAACATAACTGACAGCTCCTCCAGGAGACAGCTCTTGGAATTCTGATTCAAACGACAGCTTGGTAAATGCATCAATGGGCTCGGTTACATGAACGTGATAGCTGTTTGTGATGTAGTTTTTGTCCGTTACGCCCGGAATGATGCCGAACCGCTTTTTGAGGCACTTTGCAAATTTATATGTCGTGCTTTCCAGTGGCGTACCGTATACGGAATAGTCAATGTCCTCGTTTGCTTTCCATTTGGCACAGGCATCGTTCAATGCTTTCATTACTTTGAGTGCAAATGGTTTTCCTTCTTCGTCGGTGTGAGACTTTCCTGTCATGTAGCGCGTACATTCATACAAGCCTGCATATCCCAGTGAAATGGTTGAATAGCCCTTGTACAGCAGCCTGTCGATTTTTTCGCCCTTTTTAAGGCGTGCTAGTGCTCCGTTCTGCCACAGGATTGGTGCGGCATCGGACTTTGTGCCTACGAGTCTGTCGTGGCGTATGCGCAGTGCACGGTGGCACAGTTCCAGTCGCATGTCCAACAGCGTCCAAAAGCGGAGCATGTCTCCGCCAGACGTACAGGCAACGTCTACAAGGTTCAGTGTAACGACACCTTGATTGAACCTGCCGTAAAACTTTGGACGGCCTGTTGCAGGGTCTTTGTATACTGTAAGGAATGAGCGGCAGCCCATGCAGGGATAGCAGTTGCCGTCCTTTATTTCCAGCATTTTCTTTTCGGAAATGTAGTCGGGAACCATGCGCCGTGCCGTGCACTTTGCAGCAAGCTCCGTCAGATGGTAAAAGGGAGAGCCTTGTTCTATGTTGTCTTTTTCAAGCACGTAAATCAATTTTGGAAAAGCCGGCGTAATCCACACGCCCGACTCATTTTTGACCCCTTGATACCGCTGCTTGAGAACTTCCTCGATGATAAGAGCAAGATCCTGCTTTTCCTGTTCATTGCGGGCTTCGTTCAAGTACATGAACACCGTCACGAATGGAGCCTGTCCGTTTGTGGTCATCAAAGTAATGACCTGATACTGGATGGTCTGGACTCCGCGTTTGATTTCATCGCGCAAACGCTGGTTTACCATAAAGTTGAACTGAGAATCGTCAATGGTAAGGTGGGTTGCTTCTACCATGTCGCGAATTTCTTTCTGAATCTTTTTGCGGCTTACTTCTACAAATGGAGCAAGATGGGCAAGGGAAATGCTCTGTCCACCGTACTGACAGCTGGCAACCTGTGCAATAATCTGCGTGGCAATGTTGCATGCCGTAGAAAATGAATGAGGACGGTCGATCCGTGTGCCACTGATGACCGTGCCGTTCTGAAGCATGTCTTCAAGGTTGACCAAATCGCAGTTGTGCATGTGCTGTGCAAAGTAGTCTGCATCATGAAAGTGAATGATGCCTTCTTCGTGTGCCTTCTGGATGTCTGGATCAAGAAGGAATCGGCGCGTAATGTCCTTGCTGACTTCGCCCGCCATGTAATCGCGCTGAACGGAAACAACCGTTGGATTTTTATTGGAGTTTTCCTGCTTGACTTCTTCGTTGTTTTCTTCGAGCAGACTCATTATCTGCTGGTCTGTCGTGTTTTCCTTGCGCATCAGCTGATGGCGGTAGCGGTACGTAATGTACAGCTTGGCAACTTCATACGCATTATGCTCCATAATCCCGTTTTCAACGAGATCCTGAATGTCTTCGACGTTCAATGCATGACCTTCTTTGTGGCACTGCAGCTCAATGTCACAGGCAATGGAGTTGATTTGTTGTTCCGTCAGGCGTTTTGATTCTTCAACCTGAGCATTTGCCTTTTCAATGGCTTTGACTATTTTTTCTCTATTGAATAATACTTCTGCACCGCTACGTTTTATAATCTTCATCGATACCCCTAAGCAATTATCCACAGTATAATTGCTTGTAATGATTACACTTAGATAATTTATACACTCCACTATATGTAGTGGATTACTAATTATTAGTGTACTATCCATAGTGTTTTTAGTCAATAGAAAACCGTATATCCAAGAGTTTCTGAAGGGGAAAAAAAAGAGGAACAGACTGCCAAACGGTAGTTGTTCCTCTGGATGAGAGTGCACGGTCACGTGCATTGTGCTCGAACTGTTACAGCTTGAACTGGTCTATCTGTGTGCCTATCTGGGAAATGGAATCCTTTACTTTGCCAACCATTTCGCTCAGGGAATTGCCCGTTATGCCGATTTTACGGGTGCCGTCAGAAACTCCATTCATGTCCTTCATCAGGTTGTCTGTCGCCTGTTTCAAGCGTGAAACCTGTTCGATGGCCGTCTTGTTGTCTTCGTCCATCTGCACTGAAGATTTTCGCACGTGAATCATGCTGTCATTCATGGATTGCAGGGCAGAACGAATCTGTTTTGAGCCTTCGTTCTGTTCTTCCATGGCAGCCTTGATTTGTGCCACCAACTGGTCTGTTTCGTCAATCTTGCCCGATACGGAATCGAATGCCGTGCTGGACTCCGTAGAAGCAGAAACCACTTCTGAAATGGAATCCTTGATGTTCTTGAGCTGATCGCCAATCGTCTTTGACTGTGAAGAAGACGTTTCGGACAGCTTGCGGATTTCGTCTGCAACAACTGCAAAACCTTTTCCTGCTTCACCGGCATGGGCGGCTTCAATGGCCGCATTCATTGCCAATAGGTTTGTCTGCTCGGCTATGTTTGAAATTGCAAGGTTTGCCTCCTGCAGCATGTCAGACTGGGCTTCGATTTGCTTTATCTTTTCGTTTACGGCAAACTGTTTTGTAATGCCGTTCTTTGCATCATCACGCAAGCCCTCGAAAGAGTTCGCCATCTTGTCTACGCTGCTGTTTACGCTGGCAATGTTGCCAATCATCTGCTCGACGGCAGACGAAGCATCGCTTACGCCGTGGGACTGTTTTTCTATCATGCCGCTGAGCGTTTCAATTGCCGAAGAAACCTGATTAACGGATTTAGTCGTGCCCGTAACGGATTCCACTTGGTTTTCAATCTGCGTATGCATGGAATCAATACTTTGTATAATGTGCTCAATGGAACTTTTTGTTTCTGATGTTGCACTGAGCAGATTGTCTCCGCTCGTTGCAAGTGATGTACTGGAGAGCTGTACGTTTTTCATGATGCCCTGCAGTTTTTCTATGAAGCGGTTCATGCTGTACACAAGCTCATCCATGACGGCAAGGTATGGAACGCTGTCAAGTTCTACGCGCCGTGTCAAGTCGGCGTTGCCAGAAGAGAGGTCGTCTACTGCCTTTTTCAGCGTGTTTGAGGTGTATATCATGTTCATGCTCAGTGCAATGGCAACAATGATGACGATAATGACCAGGCACACGGCAAGGGGGGCAACGGAGTTCTTGACTGCAACAACGAAATTGTAGTCTTTTGCAAAGACCAAATGCCAGTTGACCAGCGATAACGGTGCCATCATAAACTCGTGCTTTGCAGAATGGCAGGGAGTAATGGCCGTTGGAACTAAATCCATTCCTGCAAGGTCAGGAATTTTTGTGGTAACGGGAATGTGGTCTGCAAGAATTGATTTGTCTAAAGCTCCGGTTATTTCAAGGTCATCGTTGTATATGTACATTGTAACGTCAGAAGGAAGACCTTCGTACATGGAGTCTATGAAATCTGTCAGAGGAATTCCCGTTCCTGCAATGCCGATGGGTGCCCCCTCTTTGTTTCTGATGACGGCATTTACCCAAAGGAATGTTGCTTTTAGGTCTGGGTTGTAGTTTATGTTGAAGTTGTACACATCAGTTTCGTACATGGTCATGTTGTACCAGTAGTTTTCTTCTTTTGAGGGGTCAAGAATGTATGTTGGCTGCAAGTCTTGATAGAACACATGATCCGTGTCGTTCACGAAGAAGACCGATTTTGACAGGTATGAATCCTTGTAGCTTGAAAATTCGTCAAAGGCCGTTGCCTTTAGTTCAGGGTCGTCAGGATTTTCCATGTACTTGACAACCGAAGGTGCTTTGATCATCTGCACAACGAGTGCCAGCTGTGCATTCAAGCTTGACGAAAACTGTAGCGTTTTTATCTCTGCATCATGGTTGAGAGATGTCTGTGCCTCTTTTCTAAAGCGGATTCTTGTGGACAGAGCCGTTACAACAATAACAATAACAAAAGCTGCTAGTGCGCTGATCAATAGTTTAGCATTAAACTGTGCCCTAGATTGTTTTGACATTAAAACCTCCTGAGTCTTTAAGGAACCTTTAGAATTTGAAATTTTTAAGGATTTCTCTTTGTTTATGGTATAATATCATTTTAAGAATTTATGATACCACTTTTTTCCCATTTTGTGAACAAATTTCTACAGGGAAATCAAAAAAGCAACACGATACACGTTTCTCTCTGTCTGTACTGCACTAAAGTGCTTGCACAGTGCAAGCCTGCTCCTGTTCCAGTCAGTACTCTGCTCCAAGTACTCTGTTTTAGGAATTTTGCGGTCATTGAAGTACAACAAGAAACGCAGTATGCTGTAGGTGCTATGGCATCAAAACTTTCTCTGGATAAAATCGCATCGTTATAGTTCTGCAAATCGAGGAACGAAGCAAAGCTCGTCTTTAAGACTTTGAGCGCATGGGCATCTGTAGCAAAATGGAAGGCAAGCGTGTTGCCATACAGCAGTCTTCCATGAATGCGTTCATAAAAAAACTTGAAGCAGAAGGATTTAAGGATTAGGTACATGAGTGAGGAAAAAGGTTTGACAGGAAATAAGCTGAAATGCATTGCAATGCTTTCCATGACAGTGGATCATGTTATTTGTGTGCTGTATCCGCAGTATCCTACGGATTGGTGGATTGTCATGCTGCATGTTTTGGGCAGGGTGGCTGCTCCCCTGTTCTGGTACATGATTGCTGAAGGGTATCATTACACGCACAATGTAAAGAAGTATCTTTTAAGGCTGTTTGTTTTTTCTGTTATAGGGCATTTTGCATATGATTTTGCCTTTGGCATTCCGTTTGTTCCGTTCAAGACAAGCTGCTTTAATCAGACAAGCATAATATGGCCGCTGTTTCTTGGTGTTTTAGGATTGACTGTTACCGATGCAAAGTCATTGTCGCAATGGAAAAAGACGGTACTGGTTTTTGTTCTTGCTGCCCTAGCATTCCCTTCCGACTGGTCGAGTCCTGCATTGCTGGTGATTCTGAGCTTTGGACGGAACCGCGGCGATTTCAAGAAACAGATGCTGATGATGCTTTTGTGGATTGCAGTGTATGCAGCTGTCTATGCCATTTTTATTAATTTTCTGTATGGAATTATTCAGATGGGGGTAATCCTTACAATTCCGCTCCTGAAACAGTACAATGGAAAGTGTGGCTCGGCCAAAGGCTTGAAATACTTTTTTTACTTGTACTATCCTGCACACCTCGTTGTCTGCGGAATCATCAGGCTTATGGTGCATGGCAACATTGGTGTCATGATTGGCGGGTGAAGTAGAAAAAAGTCATCCTCAAATGCTAGTCTATAAAAATGGCGTTAAATAGATTGTCAGGTATGGTACTGTTTTTAGGCGTTATGATTCCCTTTGTGCAGATGTGAATCTTTGGATTCCGAACCTAAATTCTTCTAGAATCTTCACTAAACGGCACTCTTGTTGTATAATCATTGCATAAATTTGCATTTTTCTTGTAATTTATAGTGTAAGGGTGTATATATGAACAAAATCCTAGAAAAGAGACAGCTCTCCGAGAATGTCTTTTACATGAAGTTTGAAGCTGCCGACATTGCAAAGAATCGCAAGGCGGGACAGTTCCTTATCGTTCAGGTTGACTCTGACCTTGGCGAACGCATTCCGCTGACCATTGCGGATGCAAATGCAGACGAAGGCTGGGTTGCCATTGCGTTCCAGCCTGTGGGTGCTTCCACGTACAAGCTTGCCCAGCTTAAGGAAGGCGACTATCTTGCCGGTGTGCTCGGTCCTTTGGGAACTCCATCGGAAATCAACAAGTATGACCGTCCTGTCGTATGCGTTGGCGGTGGATTTGGAACAGCTCCTCTGTATCCTATCGTTCAGGCTCTTAAGGCTGCCGGCAACAAGGTCATTCTTATAGAGGGCGCACGCACCAAGGACCTGCTGATTTTTGTAGACGAAATGAAGGCTGTGTGCGATGAAGTCATCATCTGTACTGACGATGGTAGTGCCGGTGAAAAGTGTGTTACCACTGTTCCTTTGGAACGCTTGTGCCAAAGCGATGTTCCTCCTGCCGAAGTCATTGCCATTGGACCTCCTATCATGATGAAGTTCTGCGCACTCACGACAAAGAAATACAACATCAAGACAACGGTTTCCCTTAATACAATCATGATTGACGGAACGGGCATGTGTGGCGGTTGCCGCGTGGCTGTTGGCGGTGAAACCAAGTTCGTATGTGTTGACGGCCCTGATTTTGATGCCCATCAGGTTGACTGGGACAATATGATGCTCCGCATGAAGTCTTTTAAACCGCAGGAAACAGAGGCTTTCCACAAGTGCAAGATGCAGATGGAAGCAGAAAAGCTTGCCAAGTAACTGTAGTGAGGAGAATAGCATGTCAGAACATATCAGTGCCGAAAAACTAGCAGAAACCGGAATGGCGGAGTACAAAAAGATTCAGGATAAGCTTGCTTCCGCTCCGTTGACAAATAAAGACCGGATGGCGATTCCCCAGCAGGAAATGCCGTCTGGAGAGCCTTTGGTACGTGCACGCCAGATGACGGAAGTTGCCCTTGGCTATACAAAGGAACAGGCTGTTGTAGAAGCAAACCGATGCTTGCAGTGCAAGAACAAACCGTGTGTATCGGGCTGCCCTGTAAACGTACAGATTCCAGAATTCATTGCAGAAGTGGCAAAGGGCGAATTCAAAAAGGCTGTTGACATCATCAAGCAGACAAACCTGCTGCCGGCCATTTGTGGGCGTGTCTGTCCGCAGGAAAAGCAGTGCCAGGGACAATGCACGGTGGGCAAGGTATACAAGGATGCAGAAAAATCAGTAAGCATTGGACGTTTGGAACGTTTCGTTGCAGATTACGAGCGCGAAAACAATCTTGAAACTGTAGCAGCTGTTGCAGCTCCTACTGGCAAAAAAGTTGCCGTCATCGGTTCCGGTCCTGCAGGCCTTACGGTGGCTGCTGACTGTCGCCGTGCCGGTCACGACGTTACCGTGTTTGAAGCTTTCCAGAAGGCTGGTGGCGTCATGGTGTACGGCATTCCTGAATTCCGTCTGCCAAAGGCCATTGTTCAGAAAGAAGTTGCCAATCTTGAAAAGATGGGCGTAAAGTTTGAATACAACTATCTTGTTGGACGTACGGCTACAATTCAGCAGTTCCTTACTGAAAAGGGCTTTGACGCTGCATTCGTAGGAACTGGTGCGGGACTTCCAAAGTTCTTTGGCATTCCCGGGGAAAACTATATTGGCGTTTTCAGTGCAAACGAGTATCTTACCCGTGCAAACCTGATGAAAGCATACCTTAAAGACAAGGCAGATACTCCGTATTATGAAGCAAAGACTGTTGTTGTTTGTGGTGGTGGCAACGTTGCCATGGATGCTTCCCGCATGGCACTTCGGTTGGGTGCAGAAAAAGTGTACATTGTGTACCGCCGCACCCAGAAGGAACTTCCTGCCCGTCGCGAGGAAGTTGCCCATGCAATGGAAGAGGGCGTAGAGTTCAAGTTCCTTGAAAATCCTGTAGAAATTCTAGGTGACAAGGAAACGGGCAAGGTGACTGGCATTCGTGCTTTGAGCTATGAGCTTGGAGAACCTGATGCCTCTGGCCGCCGCAGGCCTGTTGCCATTCTTGGCAGCGAGCATGACATTACCTGTGATGCGGTAATCGTTGCACTCGGCAACAATTCCAATCCGCTCATTCCAAAAACAACTCCTGAAATCAAGACTGATCCTCATGGACACATCTCTGTTGACGAAACACAGGCTACCAGCATGACGAAAGTTTGGGCTGGTGGAGACATTGTTCTTGGTGCAGCAACAGTTATTCTTGCAATGGGTGAAGGCCGCAAAGCCGCTGCTGCAATTAATGAATATCTGGCAAAGTAAACATAATTTATAGAAGAAAACAAAGGGCTGTCTGATACGATTTCAGACAGCCCTTTCTTTTTGTAGGCTATAAAATTATGATTTTGAGTTTACATGCCACCACCTGTTATGGTTATTATACCGTTAGAAATTGTATAGCTTGGAGTGCCCCCACTTGAGTAAGTTATAGTGCCTGAACCAGATGTCGATGTTGGATTCCCTGTAAATGTGAATGAGCTTGTGTTTCCATTACTGAAAACTACATTTCCTGTATGATCAGAATAGAATGTAAACTGGGCACCGCTGGTGCTGGTGACATTGCAAAGTACTGTACGTTCTGTACTATTACTATCGTCTGATGAAGATGAAGAAGAATCGGAGCAACCAGCAAATGTACAAGCTATGATTAATATTGCAAGAACTGCAATAGCCTTGGAAAATTGTTTCATAGAAACCCCCTTGGATTGAAAATTGTTAGGCTTACTGCAAATCCGTATGGCAGGCAGCAGACGAGGGGCTTTAGACCCGATGACTGCTGTCTGTCATACGGATTTGCAGTAAGGGGCTTAGGTCAAGCCCCTTACCAGTGTACACTGGTAAGGGGCGGCTTTGCGGTTGATTTTTTTGTAAACTCCATGGAGAGATAGTCTGTCTCCTTACGGAGATACACTGTCTCCGCCACGATGTTTAAAGGTGTCTCTACCTACAGGAGACACCCTGTCTCCAAGGGGGTGGAGACAGTATGTCTCCAGATATGATATCTCCGACATGCTATGCAGGCAATTTATGCTACAGATTTGCTTTTCCACAATTATTATGTTATACTTGAGTTACCATGTTGGAATTGAGTGTAAATTCAAAATCTCCTGCTGCAATTGCGGCTGCTTTAAAAAAAATACATGAGATGGCTATGACTGGGGCAATCGAAAAGAAAACGCCCATTCATATCACTCTGGAAGCAGGTCTGTATCGGGAAAGCATTCGGTACAATCTTTCAAATCCTCTCGTAATAGAAGGTTCTGCCAGGGCAAAGGCTTCGGATTGTGTAATACAGGCCGATAACTGCGAAGCATTCCGCAAAGGTGTTTCAAACAGGGCTGTGTTTGCCATTGGTTCCAACGTTACAAGCATAACTGTCCGAAACCTTTCTATAATAAACATGCACAACAAGTCCGTCATGGAGGGAAACACGCTCTTTGACAGTGCGGAAGCGCTTGCGTGGGACAATACGTCCGGCATGTTGAAGGTTGAAGGCGTTCGGATTGAAGGCCGACAGAATACGTTGTTTGTAAAGGGCTATTCCATGTTCAGGAACTGCTACATAACGGGCGATATTGATTTCATTTATGGAGAACCGACATCTGCATATTTTGAAAACTGTACGGTGCATGTGCGTGAAGACAATCGAGGTGACTTTAATGGCTATGCCGTTATGTGTCGTTCGGCTGCAGAAACCAAGGGCTTCATCTTTTCGGACTGTACCTTTACGGCTGACAAGCGAAAAAAGGCAAGTCTGTATGTCTATCGTACCGCCGGCAAAGGCTCTTCTACCACGAAAAAAGACTGGGACAATGTCGCCTTTATAAACTGTACCATGAGCGAGCTGTTCAGTCAGGAGCTTGTCTGGGACGATGACATGAATCTTGTGGTGTATCCGCGCGGAAATGCTGCATCGGGCATCCGCGAATACAACACGCGAGTGGTAAAGGCAAACGGTACCGATGAGCCTGCCGATACGGAACTGCGCAATGTAAAGACATATTCCCTTACCGACGACGATTACTTTAATGGATATTCGAGCCGGTATCTTATCTTGAAAAATACACCGTTTGAGGAAGCATTATGAAAGTTGTAACGTTTGGAGAATTGATGGTTCGATTGGAGCCGGCCGGCTATTACCGCTTTGTGCAGGTTGACACAATGACGTCTACCTTTGGTGGTGCAGAAGCAAATGTTGCCGTGTCGCTTGCCAACTATGGCATGGACTCTGTATATGTTACGAAGCTTCCCAAGCACGAAATAGGACAGAGTGCCGTAAACAATCTGCGCCGCTATGGGGTGCGCACAGACTATATTGTGCGTGGAGGCGACCGCATCGGCATCTATTACAATGAACGTGGAGCAAGTCAGCGCGGCTCAAAGTGCATCTACGACCGCGCCCATTCTGCCATTGCAGATGCAGTGCCAGAAGATTTTGACTGGAAGAGCATTCTTTCGGGTGCGGCATGGTTTCACATTACGGGTGTAACACCTGCACTGGGCGGAAACCTGCCGGATATCTGTCTTGAAGCCTGCAAGACTGCCAAGGAACTGGGCGCAACGGTAAGCTGCGACCTGAACTATCGCAGCAAACTGTGGACGAAAGCTCAGGCGCGCGAAGTCATGACGAAGATTTGCCAGTATGTGGATGTGTGCATTGCAAATGAAGAGGATGCCGAGGATGTGTTCGGCATTGAGGCAAAGGACAATGACGCGGTTGGTGGGCACCTGAACAAAGAGGGTTATTTTTCTGTGGCAAAGCAACTGGAGGAGAACATTGGCTTTAAGAAGGTTGCCATTACGCTGCGCACATCCATAAACGCCAACCAGAACAAGTGGGCGGGGCTGTTCTATGACGGCAACGACTTTTTCTTTAGCAAGGAATATGACATGATGATTGTCGACCGACTTGGCGGTGGAGACAGCTTTAGTGCCGGTCTTATCTATTCCATATTGAACGGAAATGATTCGCAAACGTGCCTTGATTTTGCAGTGGCGGCTTCGTGCCTTAAGCATTCCATTGAGGGCGACTTTAACATGGTGAGTGTCGAAGAAGTCGAAAAGCTTGTAGCAGGAAATGCCACAGGGCGCATCCAGCGGTAAGCGGGCAGCTAGCGTCCGTGCAAACGGTCGCGGGCTTTATTTTTATGAATTTGATTACTGCCCTGAAAATAATGCCGCGGCTCTTGAAGACGGCATTACGTACATCCCCATATACATGACCTGCTGCCTGTAATGGCGCAAGCACAAAACAAGGAATTAATAATTGTTCTTGTATGCATGTCCGATGCACCAAAAATTTGCACTACCTTTTGCTGTAATCTTTACAAGCAATATCATCCCTTCGTCGTATTCATCTATAGTGACGTCGTAATACTCTCCAACTCTATAATTCCATTCATTTAGAGCACCCCATAAAAGATCACTTTGATTCTTTGATAGTTTCTCTGCTGGCAGTGAATATCCAAAATAGGCTTTGAACATTTCTTTCTGTTGTTCTAAGTAAGTATCACGGTTATTATCATTAATATCGGATCGATATGTTGCTTCTGACATTCCAATCCTATTTCTATATTCTGCTGATGCAAAATTAATGCCAATTAAAATTAAAATTAAAAAACTGATTTGCTTTTTCATTTCTAAACTTCCGTAAACAGTCTTTAGATTATTTCAAATATGAATGTATTTTCCTTGTTGCACGATTCTGACGTATCGAAACTGGTATTTCAATAATCAAAATAATAATTTACTTACAGCATTCCATTATCCCTATAATAAATAACATCGTCTTGAGTAGCCCAATATTTCCATCTTGTCGTTCGTATGACTTCTTCAAGCGTGGCAACATTCATACGACTCAACATTTGATACATTTCCAAAGCGGAGTTTTTATTTGGACAGACAAAACAATAAGAGATACGTCTATCTAAATCATTTATATACGCTACATCAGAACCATCTGTAAAATTACTTGCACAAACATTGTATATGTTTTCTCCTCTCCAATCATGGATATGTGTTCGATAATTGTAAGCAGCAAATATATTCTCTGCAAACAATACCAACGCAAAGATAATACAAATTTTCTTGAATTTCATTATTAGCCCCCTATACTGTCAGATACCCGGCATTTTCAAGACAGGTCATTAGTGTTCGTTTAGTTTGAATTCCTGCATGTGATAACGGAGAGACTGGAATTGTATTCTCGATGTGCAATTCTTCTATCCAATATTTTATATTCTGAATCCTTTGGCGGATAGAACCAACCTCTCTGGTGTGAATAGAAGCATGCTGCTTTATTTTGTCAATGCAAACATTTACATTCGTATCATTTTTGCATATGACATATTCATATACGCAAACCTCGCAGCAGATTATGTCTTCTTCAAGTTTCCATTCCATATTCATGTCTCCCCACTCAGTATTCCCTGTTTGCAACTATGCCATTCGGAGTCGTACAGGAACGTGCGAACTCCGAAATTTCCTTAACTCTGACTTCTTTTGCAGCGATTATTGCTTCAAAGCTCATAAGGCCTCCGTGCATATAATTCTCAGCCGAAGCCGAGCGTAGCAAGGCTTCGGCTGAGGGCTCTGTCAACCCCTCAGCCCAGTGTACACTGGGCTGAATTTTCGCTTGCGCGGAAATTCAGCCTGAAAATTGCTTCTGAACTGCGATTCTCATGCTGCCTTTACAGTTCCTAGCCGTTTTGCTACAATGACACAGCATGAAAAAACATATTGAACCTGCCAGAAAGCTGTTTCTTTCCGCCGCAGTTTTCGCGTTGTCCCTGTCTGTCTTTGCAGAACGACTTCCCGAAAGCCTTCGCGATTCTGTTCCATCTTTAAAAGACTGCTATGCCTCCTATTTTGCAGTGGGAGCTTCTTCGTATGTTGACAGTGAAGAAGATGAGAGGATAAAGGACAAGGAAAAAGAAGAAAAGAAAAAGGCAAAAGAGCAAAAGAAAAAAGAAAAGGATGCGGAAAAAGCTCGCAAAAAAGCCGAAAAAGAACAAAAAAAGAACCAGAAGAAAAAAGATGATGCTGACAATGCAGTGCATGAATACGAGGATGTCGGCATGGAAGAAAAGAGTTCTGACTTCATAAAAACAGTGCAAAAGCATTTTACGGAGCTTTCAAGCGGAACAGACCTGCTGCCTTTCCGCCTCTTGGGGAAAAAGCCTGGAAAGCTTTCTTACTTTTTGGCAAGCGATGGATGCCGCTATGAGGTTCCTGCAAAATGGAACTCTCAGTACCTTGCTTTATTCTTGGATGATGCAAAAAAAACAGGTGTACAGGTTCGGTTTCACCTTTTGGTATGTCCTGAAATGAGTCCCGAATGGTTCTTTTTCCGTGGCTACGATACTGCATCGCGCCTTGCAAGCAAGGAAGAAATGACTGCACGCATTGAGTGGTATGTCAAAACGGTTACGGATTTCGTTGCAGATTGGGAACATGAACATAATCAAGGCAAAACCCTTGTAACATCCTACGATGTGGCATCGGAACTCTTTACTGACGCAGGAACTTTGAACAAAACTCCTTCCAACTATCTGATGAAGATTTTCGGAGATGATTCCTTTGCCGTACATGCATTTGTCTATGCTGCCAAGTGCATTCCTGCATCCGTAAAGCTGTGCTACTGCGACCACTCTCTTTTTGAACGGAAAAAGGCTGAGCGCATAATGGAATTCATTGGTTCCGTGCGTTCTTCTGGCAGGAAAAGCCGGGTGGACGAAATAGGAATCATTTCCCATCTTACGACAGACTGGCCGGAACGCAAGGCCTTTTTTGATGCATGCAGGAATTTTTCCGCCGTTCATCTGGACGTGCAGATTCAACAGCTGGATATGGCACCCGATGGCGGCACTGACAGCGGAGCCGCCTATTACGATTTCATGAAAGCCTGCGTGCAAAACGCTGCCTGCATACAGGGAGTTTCATTTCGAGCCGTAAACGCTTGCAACGAAACGGAGTTTGTAGACTACATGAGGGCACCTCTTTTTTCAAGTGATTTTTCTTGTACCGGAAACTTTGACAGTGTTGTGGAAGCTGTCGGCAGGAGCAGAAGATGAAAAATCGTAAACTACAGTTTAACCTACAGTTTCTGAACAGTTTCATTGTCTTCATGATTCTTTTTGCATTGTCACCTCTTCCCCTTTCTGCGAAAGCATCTTCCAGTTCATCAAATCTGTTTGACTATGTAAAGGAAAATGGGCAGAGTAGCTTTGAAGAAAAGGGTATCAACGAGCTGGACAGTGCCATCTTTGCCATGCTTTCCTACATAAGCTTTGAAGGTACAGCCGCAGAAGACAGTAGAAACGGAGTGACCTTTCGGGAGCTTTCCAACCGCTTTTTCAGCTCTGAGTTTCGCTACAGCATGCGCAACGAAAACTGGGACATCTGGCAGTCGTGCATACGGATGCTGGAAACGGCTGCCAGATGCAAACGCTACGAAAAAATCATGGTAAAAGGCTATGTAAACCTGCTGAACGAAGAAGAGCCGTCTCAGTTTTCTGCCCTCGTTTTTACGCTTGCCCCCACACTGCATTTTATTGCATTTCGCGGAACGGACACGAGCATTGCAGGCTGGCGCGAGAACTTTCTTATGACATGCGAAAGCCAGACTTCATCGCAAAAGCTTGCTTTGGAGTACCTCAACGAGTGGACTTCTTACCTGCCGGGAACGATTCATGTGGGCGGGCATTCCAAAGGAGCGAATCTTGCCATATATGCTGCAGCCCATGCACGTCCTGACATCCAAAAGCGGATTGCCAGCGTGTGGAACTTTGAAGGTCCTGGATTTTCGCGCAATCCAGACATGCTTGAGCGAATTAAGGACATAGACGGAAAGATAAAAACCTACATCCCTGAAACATCCCTCGTGGGCGTAGTCATGCGGAGTTTCGACAGGTATACGGCGGTAAAAAGCGATAATCATTTGTTTTTGCAACATGACCTTTTTTCATGGCATGTAAACGGAAACAGCTTTGAAAGCGTAGATGATCTTTCTCGCACCAGCCGCATGTTTGATTCTACCATGAACGCAACCATTGCAAACCTGAGTGATGACCAGTTCCGCATCCTTATCAATGTGCTCTTTGACTCCATGGAAGATTCTGGAATCCATACGGTGCAGGACATTGGCGATAACATGGGGCGTTTCAGTGCAACGCTTGCCAAAGCCTGCGTTTTTTCTGACAAGGAAACTCGAAAAACGTTGCTGTACGTAGGAAAGTGCCTTGTCAAAAACTTTAATGCATCAGTCAAGGAAGAAAAGAAACGCAAGTAGGTTGTTGCATGACGCGCGTGTACTGAAATGCCGCCTTGGTCAATGGAGAGCGAGTCTTGCCATCTTACTTGTCTACGCCCATCCCGAACAGGGCAAAGTCTGCACGTACTGGATCGTCTGGAAAAGC
Source organism: Treponema sp. (assembly GCA_017476165.1). Classification (GTDB taxonomy): domain Bacteria; phylum Spirochaetota; class Spirochaetia; order Treponematales; family Treponemataceae; genus Treponema_D. The sequence goes on from JAFVDR010000101.1 coordinate 29,665, forward strand.
CTCCCGTACTGCGTCCGTCAAGATTACGGCGGTCTTGAGCGATGCTGCAGGAATCGTACCTGCCTTTGTAAGGGGCAAAAGTCCAAGTCGTGCTGACTGCTGCATGACGTGTGTGTCCAGCGGCATGAGCAAGTCCGTTTTCTTGTACCAGTGTGACCACAGTCCTACGTCTATCGGGGAATTGTCCCGAACCATCCATCGCAGGAACATGTGAATTTTCTTGCATGCCGAATCTTTACCATGCGCCACTACGGGGCATTGTGCAGGGAATGCATCAGATATAATGGAAGAAAGCAAAGGGGCACCAGAATGGGCTGACAGGAACGAAGAGTTTTTGTCAGGAGTGTTCGGGTGCGTATATGCATTATGCATACATGCATTATGCATTTTGCACTGTGCTGTATACTGCTGCTGAAAGAACGAGCCAAGGCTATCGTGTGCCTGCAAAATTTGCTGGAGTGTGGCACAGAAAAGCCGCATGTGCCGATGAGAAAACATGCGGTAAAACGACGTATCGCTTTCTAAAAAGAAATCCGTAAATCTGCCATCTCGTATCCATTGTGACGGAGAACTGCCTGCTGCATCCAATATGGAGCGGACATGGACAAGAATTTGATCGCGTCTTCCGAATGCAAGGTTTGCCGCAATGAATGCTGCAACTTCCATGTCAGCTGTGTCCGTGTAATTGTGCATGAACTGAGAAGGGTCTTTTTCAAGGAAAGATTTTGTTTCGTATGTATCTGCAAGATGTATAAGCTTTTGAGAAAGCGAATCTTCCATTACAGCTCCGCTTCCCCAATGATGCCATCTATCTCGTTGTCAGGAGTCATGTTGTCGTCTTCGATAAGGCGCGTAAAGATTGCCCGCATTGTCTGAGTGCGCTTGGCAGGATCAGAAACGGACTGATGCACAGCCTTGTAAATCTCGTCCATGTGGTCGTTGATGTCGCTGATGTTTTCCGGCATGGAACTTTCCACCAGTCCTTTGATGAACTGGGAGACAAGCGGACTTTTGCCACTGCTGGAAATGCCGCACACGACATCGCCGCGCTTGATGATTGCCGGAAAGATAAAGTCGCATTTTGCACGGTTCGAAATGTTTTCCACCAGGATGTTTCGTTTTGCATAGAACTCATAGATGCTTGCGTTAAGGGTTGCATTCTGTGTTGCAGCAATAACAAGCGTAGGCGTACAGTCAAGGTCTCCCAGCACGGAAATGGAAGGCTGTTCCTTGATGTGGGTTATTTTAAAGTCGTATGCGGAAACAATCGTTTCCAGCTCTGGAATGAGAGAGTCTGCAATGAGTACGATGTCTGCTTCAAAGGCAAGAAACGTGGAAATCTGCCTGAACGATACCTCTCCGCCGCCTACTATGAGAACTTGCTTGTTTGATAAGTTAACGAATAATGGAAAATACGCCATTTCTATTAAGTATGAGGGATTTTAAGAGAAATTGCAAGAAAAAAAGTGCATGATGGATTTTTGCATGCTTGCAACATGCCGCCATGTCCTGCTGTAAAACCGTTTGCCCATTGCTTTGTTCTTGTGCTATAATCATGCCATGTCCGAAGGAATTGTCGTTGGTGCAGGAAAGCTTCCTTTTGCAAAAACTGCTGCTGTGGTGCTTGCAGTCGCCTGCCTTATCCTTGCATCGTGCAAAACAGATTCTAAAGAGCCTCATCCAGAAAAACCCCAGCAGCCAGACGGTTCTTCCTTGACTGTGCAGGAATCTTCTGCAGAGTCTTCCGATGCTTTCGAAGATGATGGTCTGCTCGTACAATGCGATTCCGTGGACGACTTGAACGGAGTCTGGGAATGTACCGATGGAACGGGATTCATCTATCCGTTTACGGCAGGACAAAAGACTTATCTGCTCTATTACGGGGCATGGAAAGATGTAACGCAGGAATTTGCATCGCTTGCAAACTCTCAGGGCATAAGCGTTGATGCCTTGTGGCAAAAACGCAATACGATATACAGCTGGAAAAATCCGAAAAACGGCAGGGAAGTGCAGCTTCCGCTGTCAGATGAAAACGGTGTGGAAAAGGGTGTCAAGTTTTACCGCTTGTCGGGGCGCATTTACATGAGGGAAGAATATCTGGTAACGGAATTTATATTCGGCAAAAACCTTCGCTATTTCTTGATGGCGCAGGATGGATATTTCTTTAAGGCTGGCACGACTTTTCATCTTTTCAGCAGCATATTTCCCGACATGAATGGCTTTGGAAAAAAATATGTAAGGAAATAGGCTGTGAGCCTTGAATCCATGGGGGAACTGACGGTGCGCGGTAAGAATATAATTGCGGCTTGTTTGCTTTTTGCATCAGTGTTTGCAAAAGCGGTGTGCGAAGAATATGGTCTCGTTCTTGCCGGTGGTGGCGGAAAGGGGGCGTATGAAGTCGGTGTGTGGAAGGCAATGACAGATTACGGCATTGCCCAAAAAGTCACGGCGATTTCTGGTACCAGTGTGGGCGGACTGAACGGCGCCCTGTTCTGCTGCTACGGAAGCGACATTGATTCAATCGAAGATGTGTGGCTGAACATGGTTCCGTCCGCCCTTACATACGATGACGAGCTTATTTCCCAGATTGGACTTGAAAGCATAATAAACATCATGCCGCTCTATCGGATTTACGAAAAGGCATATCCGCAAGTGACGGTAACTGCTGTGCGCGACCGCTATAAGATTGCAAAGTATGTTATGGCAAACATTCTGGGCGAAAGCTACGCCCACCGTTTTGTACTGAACCAGGAAACGGATGTCTCTGAAATAAAGAAAGAGCTTTTGGCAACGTCTGCTTTTCCGGTAATCTGCAATCCTGTGCAGCTCAAAGACGGATATTACTACATAGATGGCGGCGGAGACACTGTATATGGTGGAGACAATGTGCCCATAAAGCCCGTGGTTGAAAACAATCCCCACATTCAGACCATCATCATCGTGTACCTGCAGGAACAAAGCTCCCTGAAAGACCGCGTGCGTGCAATTGACTATGACGACAAGAACTTGATAGAAGTGATTCCTTCCATAGAACTCGGAGGGCTTTTTGATGGAACGACCAATTTTTCACTGCGCCGCATCCGGCTGCTTATTCGGCAGGGGTATGAAGATGCGGAAAAACTGTTCAAGGCAAAAGGTTTTTCAAAAGTCTCTTCGTACTGGTTTGAGTAAAGGGAGCCGAGTTTGCCCTCAATTTTCCCCGAAACTTAAATTTTTAAACTTTTTTCGGTAAAAATTTATACTTTTTTAAAAAAAATTCATAAAATTCTAAAAAAAAAGTATGAAATTCTAAAAATGTTGAACAAAAATTCATAAAATTTTCCATGTACTTCTTGTTATGGCTCGCGTATACTAAGACCATAAAATGTTATGTTCTTAGGAGGAACTGAATATGAAATTAAAGAAGATTGTTGCTGTTACACTCGTGGCTGCCATGGCAGTTAGCTCAATGTTCGCTGCTAAAGCAAAGAAAGAAAAGAAAACAAAGAAATCAAAGGCTGCTGCTACAAAGCTGATTACAGTAGGATATGCACAGGTTGGTGCAGAGTCTGACTGGCGTCTTGCTAATACACAGTCTTTCAAAGAGACATTCGTTGAAGCAAACGGATATAAACTGATTTTTGATGATGCTCAGCAGAAGCAGGAAAACCAGATTAAGGCTATCCGTAACTTTATCCAGCAGGATGTAGACTACATCGTAGTTGCTCCAGTTGTTGAGACAGGTTGGGAAACAGTTCTTCAGGAAGCAAAGAAAGCTGGAATCCCAGTTATCCTTTCAGACCGTATGATGAAAGTATCTGACGACAGCCTGTACACAGCATGGGTTGGCGGAAACTTCCTTAAGGAAGGACAGGATGCATGTAAGTGGCTCGATGCTTACTTGAAATCAGTTGGACGCGACAAAGATCAGATTAACATCGTTGACCTTCAGGGAACAATCGGTGCTTCTGCACAGATTGGACGTACACAGGGTCTTGAAGAGGCTGTAAAGGCTCACCGCAACTGGAAAATTGTTGCACAGCAGACAGGTGAATTCACACAGTCAAAGGGTCAGGAAGTTATGGAATCTATCCTGAAGTCAGTTTCTGACATTGATGTTGTATATGCAGAAAACGACAACATGGCTTGGGGTGCAATCGATGCTATCAAGGCTGCAGGTAAGAAACCTGGCGTAGACATCATCATCATCACATTCGATGCTGTACGCGAATCATTCAACAGAATGCTTGCTGGCGAAATCAACTGTGCACAGGAATGTAACCCACTTCACGGTCCACGTACTGCTGAAATCATCCAGAAGCTTGAAAGAAAGGAAAAGGTTGACAAGGTTTAGTACGTTGTAGAGCAGACATTCGACAAGAACGGTATTGGCGGTGCTATCAAGGCTGCTGATGCTATTTCAGGCCGCAAGTACTAATCCTTTAGCATAACGTTTGTAACGCTGTAAGCCGGAGCAGAATGATTTCACTCCGGCTTTTATTTTGGGTTTATGATTGCTAAACCCGAAAAACGGCTGGGTCAAGACCTTGAGCGAAGCGTGCCTTGACCGAGCGTATTTTCAAAAAAAGAAGGTGTGATGATGGCAAATAATGTTCTGCTTTCAATGAAAAATATATCCATGACTTTTCCAGGGGTAAAAGCCCTGCAGCATGTCGATTTTACGCTTTGCGAAGGTGAAATCCACGCACTCATGGGTGAAAACGGAGCTGGAAAAAGTACTCTTATCAAAGTTCTTACAGGTGTTCATACCCGAGATTCTGGAGAAATCTATCTTGAGGGCAAGGAAATAAACAACCATTCTCCTGAAGAGGCTCAGATGAATGGCATCAGTACTGTGTTCCAGGAAGTAAACCTGTGTCCCAACATTTCTGTGGCAGAAAACATTTTCGCCGGACATGAGCCTCGAACAAAGTTTTTTTCTGTTGACTGGAAACAGATGAATGCAAAGGCAAGGGAAATCCTTTCCTATGTAGGTCTGGAAGACATTGACGTAACCCGTGCCCTTGGTGAATATTCCGTAGCAATACAGCAGATGGTAGCCATTGCCCGTGCTGTTAATTTTGACTGCAAGGTTCTTATTCTTGACGAACCGACTTCTTCCCTTGATGACCATGAAGTAGAAAACCTCTTTCATGTAATGAACCAGCTGAAAGCTGACGGCAAGGGAATCATATTTGTTACTCACTTTCTTGAGCAGGTATATGCAGTATGCGACAAGATTACGGTTCTCCGCAACGGAGAGCTTGAAGGACAGCATACGGTGAGTGAGCTTCCTCGCCTGAAACTGGTTCAGGCAATGCTTGGACACGAAGTCAAGGAACTTGATTCCTTGCACAACAATAATAAAATCAGCGACAATGATGATGTGCCTGAGATAATCAAGGCTGTCGCACTGACTCATGACGGTACAATCAAGCCATTCGATGTAACCATAAAGAAAGGCGAGGTTGTCGGCTTGACGGGTCTCCTGGGATCGGGACGCTCAGAAATGGTGCGCGCCATTTACGGTGCCGACAAGCCTGATGGTGGACAGCTGTTCTTTAAGGGACAGGAGCTAAAGGCAAAGGCCCCAATCGATTCAATAAAGCAGGGTATGGCTTACCTTCCCGAAGACCGAAAGGCAGAAAGCATCATTGCCGATTTGACCATTCGCGAAAACATGATGATTGCCTTGCAGGCAAAGACGGGTGTCTTTAAGCTTTTGCCAATGGCAAAGCAGCTTGAACTGACAAACAAATACATCAAGGCTTTGAGCATAAAAACGCCATCGTCAGAAACGCTTATCAAGCAGCTTTCGGGTGGAAACCAGCAGAAAGTCATTATTGGCCGATGGCTTGTAACTCATCCAGACTTCCTTATTCTTGATGAGCCAACCAGAGGTATTGATGTCGGAACGAAAACTGAAATTCAGAAGCTGGTAATCAAGCTTGCCGAAGAGGGCATGACGGTTGTATTCATCAGTTCTGAAATTGAAGAAATGCTCCGTACCGTAAACAAGCTTTGCGTTCTTCGTGACGGTGCAAAGGTTGGTGAGCTTAAAAACGAAGGGCTTACACAGGAAGATGTCATGAAGGCAATTGCAGGAGGTAACCAGTAATGGCAGGTAAAAACGATTTTGTTTCTGTTGTAGGAAAAATAAAGAAAAGCCAGCTGCTGTTTCCAATACTGGCTCTTTTACTGATGTTCATTGTCAACGTCATCATTACACCGGACTTCTTTAAGATTTCCATTAACAATGGCGTTCTGTATGGATTCATCATTGATGTATTGAACCGTTCCAGCGAACTCATCATCCTTGCGGTCGGCATGACGCTGGTCGTTGCTTCTTCTCGTGGTACCGATATTTCCGTTGGTGCTGTCATGGCTGTGTCGGGAGCAATCATCGTCCGCCTGCTGGGCAGCAGCTATGACGGATATGCAATGGCTCTGCCGCTTGCCATTTTCTTTGGCCTTTTGGGTGGACTTGCCTGTGGTGCGTTCAACGGTCTGCTTGTTGCACGGTTCAACATCCAGCCAATGGTTGCAACCTTGATTCTGTACACTGCAGGTCGCGGAATTGCACAGTTGATAAGTTCTACGGAAACAGCAACCGGTGTCATCCTGTATGTTCGCATGGAGTCATTCAAATGGATTGGAGGATTCTTCCCTGGAGTTGTTGTTCCAACGCCAATCTTCATAGCAATCCTGTTTGTGATTCTTACCCAGCTGTTCCTTAAGAAGACTGCATTTTCTACGTACATCCAGACCGTAGGAATCAACCCGAAGGCTGGTCGCCTTGTGGGAATCAACTCAGTGCTGGTCATGTTCTTCTGCTATCTGTTCTGCGGACTCAGCTCTGGTGTTGCAGGCCTCATTGCTTCAAGCCGCATCTATTCAAGTGATGCAAACAACATTGGCTTGAACCTTGAAATGGATGCCATCCTTGCAGTTGCATTGGGCGGAAACAGTCTTGGCGGCGGCAAGTTCAACATGGCAGGCTCAATCATTGGTGCCATTACCATTCAGTGTCTTACGACAAGTTTGTATGCGGTAGGTGTATCTGCTGACCAGCTGCCTGTTTATAAGGCTGTAGTCGTTATTCTTATTGTTCTGGTGCAGTCTCCTGTCTTTAAGAAATGGCGGGCAGAAATGAAACTGCGCAAACAGAATGCTAAAACTATAGGAGAAGCAAAATGAGCAATACATTGTTGGCACTTGCAAGCAAAAGAAAGAAGCTTGACAGCAGTAACTTTCTGCTGTTCGTAACTATATGTTTGTTTATTGTAATGTATATACTGGGCATCGTCATTTACCATGATGTCGGTTTCGGCCGCACCCAGATATTTTTGAACATGCTCATTGACAATGCCGGTCTTCTGATTGCAGCTTCGGGCATGACCATGGTCATGATAACAGGTGGAATTGATATTTCCGTCGGTTCTGTCATCGGTCTTGTCTGCATGATTCTTTCGTATGGCATGGAACGCATGGGCGTGAGCGTCCTTACGTCCGTTCTGATCGTATTGGTCTTTGGCGTAGTGTTCGGAGCATTCCAAGGATGGCTCATTTCCTACATGGAACTTCAGCCGTTCATCATTACGCTTGCCGGTTTGTTCGGCTGCCGTGGCATTACCGCCATCATCAGCTCTGAGCAGATTGCCATTACCAAGGGTGAATCATTCCTTGCCTTTGCAAAGGTGGACATAAATCTTCCTGCATTCCTTGGCTATCACAACAGGCGCGGTGACTTGATTGCACCATTCATCCATCCGAGCGTACTGATTGCAATTGCAACCGTATTCATCATGTGGTACATCCTTAAGTACACGCGATTTGGACGCAACCTGTACGCCATCGGCGGCAACGAACAGTCTGCACTTTTGATGGGAATCAACGTCAAAAAGACAAAGTTCATTGCCTACATGCTAGAAGGCTTCCTTGCTTCGCTTGCAGGCGTTGTATTCTGCTTGAACACAACGGCAGGCTTTGTTGAACAGGCCCGTGGTTTTGAAATGGAAGCCATATCTTCTGCCGTTATCGGTGGTACCATGCTGACCGGTGGTGTCGGTTCCGTCATTGGAACGATATTCGGCGTTTTGATAAAAGCAACTATTGAGACATTGATACGCTGCCAGGGTACTTTGTCTTCATGGTGGAATAAGATTGTTCTTTCTGTTATTCTTTGCTTCTTTATAGTGCTTCAGAGCGTTATCATCATGTCAAAGAATAAAAACAAAAAATAGGACATCCTAAAGGATTCCTAATCCTGTTCCGTTTTTTCCTCCGCCGAAAAGGGAGATTTCAAGATTCCCCTTTTCGGCTTTTTTATTATGGGGTATACTTTATGCATGTGCAAAAATAAATCGAGGTTACGTTTTGTCGGGACAGCTGTGCTTGCCGCGGCAGTTTTAATTGCCGGAGTATTGGCAGGATGTACAAAGCCTGCACCCAAAGAACACATTGAACCCGATGCTGCTCACGACAAGCTCATCGTAGGTTTTTCCCAAATAGGTGCAGAAAGTGCATGGCGCATTTTCAACTCAAAGTCAATGCAGTCTGCTGCCGACAAGGAAGGCATTCAGCTGTTGTTTTCCAATGCAGAGCAAAAGCAGGAAAATCAAATAAAGGCAATCCGCTCGTTCATCATGTATCAGGTGGATGTCATTGTGTTTGTGCCCATCGTGCAGGACGGATGGGATCTTGTGCTGAAAGATGCAAAGGATGCCGGCATCCCGGTGATAATCTGCGACAGGAAAATTGTCACCGAAGACGAGTCTCTGTATGCAGGGTACATAGGAACTGACAGTGCCGAAGAAGGGCGCAATGCCGCAAAGTTTTTGCAAAAAAAATACGCTGATGTCAATCGCCTGATACGTATTCTTGAAATTCGCGGCACTGACGGTTCTTCTGCATCCGATGACAGGATGAAGGGCTTTCACGAAATCATTGACAGTGACACGCGTTTTTCCATTGTCTACAGCGAAAGCGGAGACTTTATGCGCTCTCGCGGAAAGGAAATTGCACGGAACATTCTGGAACAGAACGGCAACAGGCTTGCCATTGACGGTAATGCAGTAGACGTCATCCTTTCTGCAAACGACGGCATGACGCTGGGCTTTCTTGAAGTGCTGAACGAACACGGCATAAAGACAGGCTCCGACATAACGGTCGTAACGTTCGATGCCCAGCAAGAGGCAATGGACAGGCTCATTGCAGGCGAAATCAACTGCGTGCTGGAATGCAATCCGGATCTTGGCATGCAGGTCATGTCCCTTGTAAAGAAAGTCGCTGCTCATGAACATATTCCTCGAAGCACCCACGTTGCCGAACGCGTTTTTTCTGAGTTTGACGATTTAAGTGACATTGCACCGCGGGGATACTGATACACATGAGAAAGAAACCTTCAAGCATACGTGTAAATATTTTTGCATCGTACATCGTCATCATCTGCTTTATGACGATACCTGCGGTGTATTCCATCATTACGTTCAGGCTGCACACATCGCGCTATGACAGGATTATTGCAAATGCCAGCCTTGCAAACCAGCTGCGCTACATTGCAAAAGTGGAAATTCAAGACGAAATATGGGACATTGTTGCCGGGTTGATTCCCTTCAACGAAGGCCGCCAGTATTCCATGCTGCGCGAAGTTCGCGTCGGCATTGCGGAAATGCAAAAGTCCTCGGCAAAGACAGGTTCGGGCACGGAGCTTTTGAGCGTTGCCGCCCGTACGGAAAAGACGCTTGAAAAATATGTCAGCCTGCTGGAAACTCAAATAAATGACAATGCTCCCGTAGCGGACAATCAGGATGTCATGGAACAGATACGCAGCGTTTCATCGCTGCTTGATGACATACTGCAGGATCTGATTATGGAAGAAATCAAGAGCGCATCCCTTGTAAACACAAAGATACATCTGGCATCGCTGTGGCTTTCCGTCATCCAGATTGTGGTTTCGGTGCTGACGCTGGTCATTGCCGTGTATGCGTCCACCGCCCTGTACAGCATCATCAGAAAACCCATCAGTGACATGGAAATGCATTCTTCGCGGATTGCAAAGGGAGATTTGTCTGCACGCGTGGAACGTCCGAATGTCATTGAACTTGACCACCTTGCGGCAAACCTGAACGTCATGGCATTCCGCATTCAGCAACTCATTAATGAAAACATCGAAGAGCAGAAAAACTTGCAGAAGGCAGAAATGCGCACGCTTCAGGCTCAGATTACCCCTCACTTTCTGTACAACACGTTTGATACGATAATCTGGCTTGCCGAATCCGAAGAAACGGAGGAAGTCATTGAAATTACCAAGGCATTCTCCCAGTTTTTCCGCATTTCGCTCAGCAAGGGACATGACTGGATTACGGTGGAACAGGAGCTTGAACACGTAAAAAGCTATCTGACCATCCAGAAAATCCGCTATGCAAACATTCTTTCGTACAGCATAGAAGCAGACGATGGCATTGGATCAACGCCCATGCTAAAGCTGCTCCTGCAGCCACTCGTAGAAAATGCCATCTATCACGGCATCAAGAACAAGCGCGGGCGGGGCAAGATTCGCGTAGAAGCGCGGCTGACCGATGCTTTCGGAATGCGTAATGGCGGCATCTACTTTGCCGTCAGCGATGACGGAATCGGCTTTACTCCCGACCGTCTTGCCGAAGTATGGGATGAACTGCACAAAAAGACTGATACGGAAGACTTGCATTCCGTGTACGGTCTGTATAATGTTCACAAGAGGCTTGAGCTGTATTATGATAAAAAAGTTTCGCTGTTCATAGAAAGCGAGTATGGAAGGGGAACGCGCATTTCGTTTACCGTTCCTGTGAATGTGACTGTTTCAGAGGTGGATGATGTATAGCGTTTTTATAGTAGACGATGAGATGATTGTGCGCGAAGGACTCCGCAGCAAGATTGACTGGGAGCATTCTGCATTTACCTTTGCCGGTGAGGCAGGAGACGGGGAAATTGCCCTTTCCATGATTCAGGACATCAAGCCCGACATTTTGATTACTGACATCCGAATGCCTTTCATGGACGGTCTTGAACTGGCAAAAAACGTAAAGAAGCTGCAGCCGTGGATACGCATAATCATATTGTCCGGTCATGATGAGTTTGACTATGCCAAAAAGGCAATCTCCATTGGTGTTGAAGAATATCTTTTAAAGCCCTTTACGCTTGAAGACGTAATGGGCATCCTTGAAAAAATTGCAGTGTCGCTGGACAAGCAGAAGCAGGAATTTTCGGACATTAGCCGCCTGAAAAGCGAACTGGAGTCGAGCAATGTCCTTGCACGGGAAAAGATGCTGAGCGACCTTGTCCTTGGCGTGCTCGATTCCAGCACGGCAATCCAAAAGGCTTCTGCATTCAACATTAACCTGATTTCACACTATTACATTGTCAGCGTGAGCGAGATTCATCCAAAGAATGGGGATGTCAATCTTTTGATTGCGGCAAAATCCTATGTCATGTCGTTTGCAAATGACCGAAGCGACATCATTGGCTTTTTCATTTCTCCAAATACTTTTGTTGCCATCATAAAAGGCAGCGAAAAAGAAGTTTGCGAAGAAGATGCATTTGCCATTGCCGATTCCCTAAAGCACGAGGTTTCCAAGGCAAACGATACGACTGTAGTGACGGCAATTGGCTCTGCAGTGGAGCATACTGCAAACATTACAAAGTCGTTCATTCAGGCTTCGGACATCTTGAAGCAGACTAATTTTGTGGACAAGAACAAAGTCATCAGTGCCAATGACATTTCCAAAAAAGAGGACTCTCCGATTGTTTTGCAGGAAAACGATCCTCTTGTTGACCGCCTGAACTATGCCGACGAAAGCGAAATTGACCAGATTATAACGGAATACATTGCCCTGCTGGGCGAAAACACCGAGCATTTTTCAATCATTGCTTCGTACCTGCTGGTGGATGTCATCATGGCGGTGTCGAAAGTGATAGAGGACTTGGGCGGGGACGTAAAAGTTGTCATGCCCGAAATATTGTCCCATTCTTTTGTGGACAATGCCGTTCAAAATCAGGACGTGTTCATTGCGGAAATAAAACGGGTGCTTTCCATGCTGATTGCATTCAGGAATTCCCGCGTGCAGGGAAGGTATGCGGACATTATTTTGCGTGCAAAGAAATATATAGAAGAAAACTATGCAAACCCCGACATCTGCCTTAGGATGACTGCCGAAGCCGTGCATTTTAGTCCTAACCATTTCAGCACGATTTTTTCGCAGGACTGCGGCGTTACGTTCATTGAGTATTTGACCGGTGTCCGCGTGGAGCAGGCGAAAAAACTCTTGAAAAACTCGGACATGAAGAGTGCGGACATTGCCTACGAAGTGGGCTTCAATGATCCTCATTACTTTAGTTTTATCTTTAAAAAAGTTACGGGCATGTCGCCGAGGGAATGGCGCAACAAGGAGTAACAGAATGTCCAAGCTCGGTGAACTCGCTCCTGGAGTAAGCTCATCGAGCACGCTCTAGGCTGGAAAAGTCGAAAAGTGAAGGGCGATTGTAGATTAAACTTGATGGCAAAAAGCAGTTTTTTTCCGCCAGAAAAAAAATTTTTTCTGGCGGATAAATTTTTTTTGCTGGCAGATAAATTTTTTTTTCTGGCGGAAAAATTTTTTTTGCTGGCAGGAAAAGATTTTGAACCAAAAAGCCCTGCCTGTATATCGGTTTTACTGCCTGATTTTTCCATTTTTGAATGCAAAAAACGTGCTTTTTTTGCCTGTTTCATGTCAAATGTCGTTTTGTATCTGTGCTAATTCATTGTAATGTAACAGAATGTGTTTTGGGGGCATAACGAGAGGCTTTTCTGCTCCTGCGTTTCATTCAAATCTGGATGCGGAAAAGGGGATTTGAAGGCCTAGAGAACGCACGAAAAAACCACGGAAATCAGTTTTTGCCTAAGACAGCCAATAAATGCTTTGGATTCATGAGGCAGTCAAACATGATGTGAGACATCGGGGTTTTCGGGGAATTTTTGTTTTTATAAATCTTGGCAAGATTCAAGGCAAGTTTCCTTGCG
>JAFVDR010000102.1 GCA_017476165.1 Treponema sp.
ACCCCTGTCGCAACAAACAGAACACTTGTCAAAGCTTTAAGGAATACTTTTAGAATTTGAGAAATTCCAAGGAAACCAACGATGTTCAGGGCAGCAAGAGAAAGTACCATTGCACAAAACGTAATAATTTTAATCATAGCTTCATATTATCCTATAATTGCAAATTTCGTAAATAGCTTTTTACTTCTGCAACAAGATAAAACGAGCCAGCAACAAGAACAGGAACCCGCTCTTTATTTGCAGTGTCAAACAGCACCTCAATAGCTTTTTCATAGTCTTCAATGACAGTACAGTCTATTTTTTCACTGGTAAAAGCTTTAGCCGCCCTTTGCACGTCGCTTTGCTTTACATTGCCGGGACGCGTCAGTACAATCCTGCTGCATTCATCCTTAAAATGTATGGCGATGTCTTCAACATCTTTGTCTGCTGCACAGGCAAAGAGCAAGAAAGGCTTTTGCATGGATTCATGAAGTTTGTCCTGCAAAGCGACAACAATATGCCTGTATGTTTTCATGGTAATGTGAATGCTGTTTGCTGTGTGTGCACCATCTAAAACAATGAATGGAATGTTCGGATGCAGAGAGCTAGCCGTCATTTCAAAGCGTGCAGGAAGATATGCCCGTGAAGCACCGCGTCCAATCATAGATTCGTCAATGTCGGGGAAAACATGTTTTACAGCAAGTGCTGCAAGGGCGGCATTTTCAACCTGTACATCGCCAAGCATCTGCAATGCAACATGTACATCCTTTTGGAACAGAGGAGATGAAATGTCAGCATCCAACGTTATGAACGGAGCATCTTTTAATGTATTATTTTTTATACTTTCACAAAAGTTATGTCTAATATTGTATACAGCATTGGAAATGCGTGCATTTTTTTCTACTTGTATGAACGGTGCATTCAACGAAGATGCTATGTCCTGTAAAGCCTTGTATGCTTCGTCTGTTTGGCGAGCACAGACGACAGGAGTTGCTTTTTTTATGATTCCTCCTTTTTCTTTTGCAATTTTTTCAATCGTGTCTCCAAGAAACTCCTTATGCTCCAATTCTATGGGACCTATGCAGCAACATACAGGCTGAACAACATTGGTTGCATCAAGCCTTCCTCCTAGCCCTACTTCCCACACTGCATAGTCAACACGGGCATTCCGAAAGCATAACATTGCAAACAGCGTTACCAATTCAAACCATGTTACGGGGCGTTGTGCCGGAAATTCCTCTAAAGGAATAGAATCAACGACATTCATCAATTCGTAAGCTGATTTATGGTACACTTCAAATTCAAAAGGTTTGTTTCCATATCCCACGCGTTCCTTAAAATCCAAGATGTGCGGAGACGTATATACTCCCGTACGGAGACCTTTTTCTTCTAGAATTCCTGCAATCATTGCAGAAATTGAGCCTTTTCCCTTTGAACCTGCAACATGAAAACAAGGACAATACGTTTCCGGGTGATGAAGCTTTTCACATAAAAACTTCATGGTATCAAGCCAGAAGATATTTTTTTTAGGTGTTCTTTCAAAGTTAAGGTATCGATCAATCCATTCTATAAAAAAATGCAAAGATTCATCACTATTCGTACTCATGATATCTACAGCTCTTCCAAAAGTTTTTCCAACGTTACAGAACTAATGCTGTAACGATAGTTTATTGTACCAAACAATTCTGCATCTTTTTCAGAGGCAGCTGGTCCTGGCATTAAAGTAGGAATAACAATGTATTCCTTGTCTTTTCTATATATTGCATACTTAATATATCCTCCATTTTCAAGGTCTTTTTTTAGATTAAAATCTATAGGAAGACCATCTCGTGGAGCAATGTTCTGTATTTGACCTCTTCGCAATAACGATTCAGAACTCATTCGGTCATATCCAGTAATGCACTGCGGACACAAGAACGGATCTGCCCAAAAGGATTCGTCAGTATTCAAAAAGGATTCCATGGATGTCATTCCTTCATAGACAGTAGATTTCGTCCATGTCCTAAAACAAATTTTTTGAGACAAGGAATCTTTTAATCCAAAAAATATGTGGGAAAGGACATTCCTGTTTTCATCATAAAAAGTAACGGACGTAGCCTGCCCATCATCAACTTCCAGTGACTTCCAGGAAGACACTTTCTCTGTTTTTACTTGCACTTGCATTATCTGCACGGCAGAATCAATTGCATTTTCAACATTTTGAATGTCTGCAGGCCAAACATAGTTTCCATTGGAAGCCGTTGACATGCCTATCCATACATTATTTTTCTTTTTTAAGGTAATTGAAGCTTCTGCATCGGAAATCGTAATGGCAAAAACATCTGCCCTGTAATTGGGATTAAGTAAAGCTGTCGGTACAGAAGGAGCCTTGTTTTTTTGAGTGAACGGTAAAAATGCAATCAAAAGCAATAAAAGAAAAATGCCGTCACATATATAAAAAAACAATACACCCTGTTTTAGAGACATTCTTTTCAAACGAATTCCTCCTTGTTAAAACGACATCGTTGTACATGGACAATAACAGCACAAAGCAACAGCACAAAAGCTGGCAACAGAATTGTCACACAAAAAACAGCCCTCACCGACATTGCACGTGTCTTGTACAGCGAAGTATCTGTACGTGATTTATTTTTTAATGCAAGTAGCTCCGTCTGCCCACTCAATTGCAAGAGACTGTCAGTTAAAAAATGAAGACTCCTGTCATCAATCAGAGGCACCGTTTGGCCATTGCCTCCTGTTCGGTTGCTCGAAGTAAATGCAATAAGATTCGTATCCACAGCATATTGGTCCCCAAAAACAATGCACGTTGCTCGACCATCTTTTTGTAGTTCCACACACACATCAAACTGGTCAGAACTGTTCGGAGCTGTTTGTTCAACTGTAAAGGGATTTGTCTCGGCAACACTGCCTTCGTCAGCCTCAACAAGCCATGCTGATTTTGAGGTATGTAAACGGGCAGAAACCGTCACTCCTGCTTCTGCTGCAACATCCTCTGCAATTTCAATTGCACACGGCCAAAAAACGGTCATGCCGTGCGGTAGATCCTTCTGCTTTTGGAGTACAGGCCAGAGAGAATAAGGAATGCTTTTTATTTCGTCTGCGCTTGCAAGGGATAGCGAAAAGCAAGATTCATCTGCCACCATAGAATCCTTAACGTATATGCCAAATTGCTGGAGCATATACAGAACATTGTCTTTTATGATGTCGCCGCTTTGAGAAAATGACCAGTCATTTTTTATGTCAATACGGTAAGGTGCACTTGCAATGAAAGCCTTGCCTCCCCTTTGCAAAAAATAAGACAAAGCTTCTGCGTCTTCACGCGTACATTCTGACGATCCCAATACAAGAAGGGGAACCTCGGGAATCTGAAAAAAAACTGTTTTTCCTGCAGCCGCCTGAGACGGAAAGCATGTTTGAAAAACAGAAAAACCTTGCGATTCTAGCCACGGTTTGACATAACTGTAATCTGAATCCAATGAAAGCCCATTTCCAATGACAACCTGAACATTCCGAGCAATGCCTCGAACGATGTACTGAATCCGACTTGTCATATCATATTCAAGCGTTTTTGTATCGAGCACAAAGGGTATAATTTCTGTATTTTCAAGATACTGTATTACTATTGCAGAATACACTGTTGTGTACGAAGTTGTTGAATCTGATGCCGTTTGAATTTGCTCCCCTCGAATTCCGTGAGATGCAAGAATTTTTTCACTCTGCGTTTTTACAGGATCCACCAATTCATAAAACACACTGTGGCTTGCTCCTGCATACGTTTGAAGAAAATCGTCAACATCCCTGACTTGCGGATACAGATTTCTCAGAACAGGACTCAAATAATACGTAATTTTCAATGGGTCTTCAACTTCTGAAAGCAAGACAGAACTGTACGGAGTGATGGAAAACTTTTTTTCCACCGTTGCATCAATGCGGAAAAAGTACCTGTACGAATTCAAAAGCAACAGAATGTATGTGGCAACAGTCAAGACCGACAGTTTTTTCAAGTACGGACTTTGCAAGCCACGCTTGCGTTTCAAGACCATTACAGTTGCACCAGTAAAAAAAATGCTTGAAGA
>JAFVDR010000103.1 GCA_017476165.1 Treponema sp.
ATGGGCGTCCTGAGGTCATGGCTTACACCCATAAGGAATTTTGCCCGTCGTTCCAAGTCGTCTTTTATTGTGATTCTGATTTTCTCAAGGTTCTGTATCAGCGATGTAATTTCGTTTGTGTTGTTGCCTTTCTTGGGCCATTCAATTGCCTTGAAGATTTCTCCGTTTGCAATTTTCATTGAACTTTGTTCAAGAAGGGTAATGGATGTAGTAATTGTTCTTGAAAGGTTTATGAGGACTGTTATGCAAATGAACTCAAAAATCAACAGGACTATGAATGCCGTTGTGTATAGGCTTCGTATCCCTTGTTTCCGATGATCCGGCATTTTCATTCTGCTCAACACCAGAAACTTTGGAGGACATTGCATTGCAGAGGTAAGATTTTCTGGTCGGCCTCGTTCCGGTGACTGAATCTGATAGTCGTACATGTTGCTTGTCGTGTTGATGAATTCAATGATGTCATAGGGAGTCATCACCCTTACGGCTTTGATTTCGGGCATAGTTGAAATGAGTACCAAGGAATTGTAGTAGACGAGTGTCTGTACGTTTGGCGGAATGGTCTTTATCTGTTCTTTGAGTAATGTCCAGTCCTCTTCGGTAAAGTCAATGTCTCCCAAAGCCCTGATTTCCTTGTAGCCTTTCAGAAGTGTCCTCTGCGGAGAACTTATGAAATGGTAGATGGGAAAAACCATCATGCATGCAAAAGGTATAAAGACCATGAATATTATGAGCAGCATGAGTTGTGTGCGGATTTTCATGAATGCCGTGTTCCTCTATTTTTCAAATTTATATCCCATTCCAAATATAGTCGTTATGTATTTTGGATGGGATGGATCGACTTCTATTTTTTTTCTTAGGCGCTGCACGTATACGGCAACGGCTGTAACGTCACCGTACTGGTTTTTCCATACGCTATTGTAAATGACTTCAGGGTTGAGTGACTCTCCTGCATGGCGAACCAGGTATTCCAAAACGTCATATTCTTTTGTGGAAAGGGGAATCTTTTCGTTGCCTTTTTTCAGCACGCAGTTGTTGCAGTACAGTTTATATGGTCCGAATGGAATGACTTCTTCTACAGAAGCCTCCGTTTCGGCCTGTCTGTTCAATTTTGACTGGACTCGTGCAACGAGTACGCGAGGACTGAAAGGTTTCGTTACAAATTCGTCTGCACCGTAGCCGAGGCCTGCAATGATGTCTTCATCGCTGTTTCTGGCTGAAACGATTATTACGGGAATCGTCGTTTTATATTTGTCTCTGAAATGCTTAAGGAAATCCAGTCCGCTCATGCCCGGAAGGTTTAGATCCAGCAACACCAGATCAGGCTTGAGTCCTGCTTCCAGTTTTTCAACGGCGGATTCTGCTGTTTCGCATGATATTGATTCAAAGCCTTCTTTGTCCAGATACATGCAGACAAGCTGTGCCATTTCCAAAACATCTTCAATTACAAGAATTTTTGTCTTCATGATTTAAAAATATAGTTAAAAATCTAAATTCTCAATATATATTGTGTTATAATTATTGAAATAACATTTTTTTATTAAAAGTCAAAAAATGAGAATTAAAGCTCTTGACGGTTGTTTCATTATCGTACATTATATAGAGATATGATTCAAGTTACTCGCCTTGACGGTAAAATATATTGGATAAATCCTCATCAGATTGAGAGCATGGAAGAAAATCCCGATTTGACAATATCCTTGCTGTCAGGCAAGAAAGTTGTTGTCAGGGAAAAGCCTGATGAAATCATTGACAGAATTGTAAAATATAGAAGAAAAATTGGAATAAATCAGGAACTGTAAGACTGTCGTTTGCTCTGTACTTTACTGTTAATTGGAGTAAACGTTTTTCTGAATTGTCCGATAATATAAAAAACGGGAGGCTTTTTTTCTAAATGGATATAGCTACAATAATTGGTTTTTTTGGCGGTCTTGCAGCTGTTGTACTTGGAGTTATCTCATCTGGTAGCTCTATTATGAATATTATTGATATTCCGTCTGTATTCGTTACTGTCGGTGGATCGTTCTTTTCTTTGTGGATTGTTGCACCGATGGATCAGGTTTTAAAAGTTGGAACAGTTCTTGGACGTACCCTGAAGATTTTTGACTATGGGGAAAAAGCTATTGTCCAGAATATGGTCTCCTTGTCTGAAAAGGCTCGCCGCGAAGGTATCCTTGCATTGGAAGAAGGTCTCGAAGACCTTGATGATCCGTTCTTGAAGGAAGGTCTCCGCCTCATGGTTGACGGTAGCGACGGCAACGTCATCAGGGCAATCCTTGAAAGCGAAATGGCAAAGACAGAACAGCGTCACATGACGTATATCAACATTGTCAACCAGTGGGCAGGTTACGGTCCAGGTTTCGGAATGATGGGTACCGTTATTGGTCTTATTGGTATGTTGCGCAACCTTGAAGACAAAAGCTCCCTTGGTCCTCACATGGCTACGGCTCTGATTACGACACTGTATGGTTCTTGGGTAGCAAACTGGTTGTTCGGTCCTATGGCTCAGAAACTGATTGGTCAGAACTCTGCGGAAATGAATGCAAAGGAAATGGTTATTGAAGGAATCCTTTCCATCCAGCAGGGTGATAACCCTCGTGTTCTTGCTCAGAAACTTCTTACATATCTCGATCCAAAATCACGAAAGGCTATTGAAGGCGAAGTTCTTAAGGACTAAGGCGGTAACGGCAAATGGCAAAAAGAGAAAAAAAAGAACCAGAAAAACCGTCCACCGCCTGGCAGGGTACGTATGGAGACATGATTACACTCATGCTCTGCTTCTTCGTTGCCCTTTATGATCCTACTGAAACTGATTCTGCGGCCTTGGCTGCTCTTTCTGCTTCCCTTCAGAATAATAATACTGGTGGTGATATTTCTTTGAGTAACGGTCGGCTTGCTAATCTTGGTAACGTTGTCAGTTCTCTTTCCTCTATGGAACGCGGCAAGTCTCTTGGTCCGACCATGAAAAAAGCTGTCAGTATTTTTGCACCAGATGTAAAATCAAATAAAATTACAATTACAAGTGATGAAAGGGGAATTGTGATTTCTCTTGCCTCTGATGCTTTTTTTGCACAGGGAAGTGCGGAGCTTGACATTGACGCAACGAGGGAAACGCTTATCCGTCTGTCGCAGTTTTTTAATGACAGTGCAATGAAAGACCGTAAATTCAGGATTGAAGGTCATACGGACAATACTCCTGTGCCTGAAGACGGAGAATTCAGAAGCAACTGGGAGCTTTCCACAACGCGTGCGGCAAACGTGTTGCATTATCTGTCTGATTTCGGAGTGAATGAAAATCAGTTTTCTTTGGCAGGATATGCCAATACGCGTCCAAAATTCAGCAATGATTCTGCTGAAGGCAGGGCATATAACAGGCGTGTTGACATTATTATTTTGGATGATGCTCATTTTTAATGGGATTTGGTAAATTTTTCTTTAATTTCTACAGTTAAAAAATAATTTGCCGATAAGGTATATAAAGTACGTTAAATAAATTGGGAGGATGTTATGGCAGACGAAAATGCAGATGACTTGGGCGCGGGAGACCTTGGCGGAGACGGTGGTTCTTCAGGAAAAGGCGGATTGAAAGGTGCGTTTCCAGCTTTGCTTAAATGGATTTTAATTGCACTTGCTGCTGTCATATTTATTATTACAGTTGTATTTGTTGCTGTTAAGCTTATGACTGGTAATGGTAAATCCCAGACCGTTATTCCTATTAGTGGTGAATTTACAATTCAGCGTGAAGATTATGACTGGTATACATCTCTTGATCAGGTCCGTACACAGACAAACGATGCAATTCCTGCAAGCGTTGTAGTTCAGGTTGCACTTGGATATAAGAAAGATGACAAGGCTACGGCTACGGAAATAACGGCACGAAGAATTGAAATCATTGACTTTTTGCGTCGTTATTTCTCAACGAAGACACAGGATGAATTGAGACCTGAAAATGAGGAGTTACTGAAACAGCAGATTCGTGATCAGATCAATGATGACATTCTGAGCAATGCCAGAATTAGGGCTGTTATGTTTACAGCAAAAGACGTTGTTGCACAGTAATTAAAGTAGTAGCTAAAATAGGGTGGATTAAGACATGAATGAAGTTCTGTCACAAGATGAAATAGATCAACTTCTCCAGGCAATAAGTACAGGTGAAAGTGAGTCTGATGACTTTAAACCGGTTAGTGATACACGCCGTATTAAAATCTACGACTTTAGACGTCCTGACAAGTTCTCAAAGGAACAGATTCGTACTGTTTCCAACATGCACGAGACATTTGCCCGTCTTACCACTACAAGTCTTTCTGCACAGTTAAGAACACTTGTTCATACGCATGTGGCTTCTGTAGATCAGTTGACGTATGAAGAGTTCATACGTTCCATTCCAACTCCGACTACGCTGGCGGTTGTCAATATGGATCCTCTCAAAGGAAATGCAGTTCTTGAAATTGCTCCTGAGATTACCTTCATTATGATTGACCGCCTGTTTGGAGGTTCTGGTGACACAGGTGGAAAGGTAAATAGAGACCTTACTGATATTGAGCAGTCTGTAATGGAAGGCATTATTGTGCGTATCCTTGCAAACATGCGTGAATCATGGACTCAGGTAATTGACTTGCGTCCACGTTTGCAGCAGATTGAAACAAATCCTCAGTTTGCTCAGATTGTTCCTCCGAGTGAAATGGTTATTTTGGTAACACTTGAAATCAAGATTGGTGATGAAGCAGGTATGATGAATATCTGTATACCATATCTTACCATAGAACCTATCGTATCAAAGTTGTCTTCTCAGTTTTGGTTTAGTTCTGTACGACGCAGTTCTACAACGCAGTATTTGGGTACTTTGAAAGAAAAACTGTCTGATGTAGAAATGGAGCTTGTTGCAGCAATCGGTTCTGAGAAAGTGCCTATCCGTGATGTTGTCAATTTGCATGTAGGTGATGTTATTCGCCTTGCAAATACAAAAATCACAGACCCATTGACTCTTGCAGTGGGTAACAAAAAGAAATTTTACTGTCAGCCTGGTGTTGTGGGCAAGAAAATGGCAATTCAGGTAATTGCAAAAACAAATCAGGATGATGATGACGAATTTGAAGAATTAACAACTGCTGAAGGAGAAGAATCTGTATGAGTGAAGGATCAATATCACAGGAAGAAATAGATGCATTGCTGTCTGGAGTGGATACAGGTGGTTTGAATGCCAGCGGTTCTACAAAGGCAGATCCACAGATTGCAATAGATATCCCTACATTGTCAAAGTTTGCTGATGAAATAAAGGATAAGTTGTCTGCAAATCTGAATACAATGACAGGAACGGAAATAAAGGCAGAGGTTCCTACTGTCGAGGAATTGGATAGAAATCAGTTCCTTGCAAAAATTCCAGAAACGGTTGTTGCTGTAATGCACGATTTTTCAACAGGTTTGAGTGGAGACCATCTCTTTGTCATGGCTCCGGAATTTGCACAGAAACTTGTTGGTTTGATTAATAAAGAAGACAATGCTTCTCTTGATGATATGGCATTGTCAGTTATTTCAGAAGTTGTTTCCAATCATTCGGGTACTGAAATAACATCTTTGAGTGCAGGTGGAAAACTTCCTGGACTTGCTACGAATCCTCCTGAGGCTGTCAATCAGCCAAAGGCAATGGTTCGCATGCCTCAGAATAAATTTGCATTGTTTACATATCCTATAACGATTGATGGAACGACATTCAATTTGTGGGAGGCTGTAAGCAGTTCTGTCGCAGACGGAATGGCAAGAGCTTTGGGTGGCGGTGCTGCCCCCGCAACTCCTGCTCAGGATGCTGCTGGTCTTGGTATGGGCGCAATGATGGGTGGGGCGCAAATGATGGGTCAGCCTAACATGATGGCACAGCCTAACATGATGGGTCAGCCAAATATGATGGGGCAACCTAACATGATGGCACAGCCGGGTATGATGCCTCAGATGGGAGTCAATATGAATGGTATGATTGGTACACCGCCAAACGTTCAGTCACTGCAGTTCCCTAACTTGCAGCCTGTAATGGGAAGCGCGGAGCAGGGTAATATCGGTCTTATCATGGATGTCTTTATGGAAATGACCGTAGAACTCGGTCGTACTAAAAAAACCATAAAAGAAATCCTTGGTATGGGAGAAGGAACAATTATTGAGCTTGATAAATTGGCTGGTGAGCCGGTAGATATATTAGTAAACCATAAGCCTATTGCAAAGGGCGAAGTTGTAGTTATTGACGAAAACTTTGGTGTTCGTGTAACGGAAATTCTTCCTGCAATCGAACACGTGACAAGCCAGATGTAATAGGATATGACCTGTTCTGTCTGGCTATGGGGATAGTGCTAACAGACAGAACAGTTTATTTATGGGTGGGGGATATTACGATTTACTCTAGATGGAAAATGACAGTTGCGGTGGCTGTCTTATTCTTGTTTTTGATTCCTTTCTCTGGCGCACAGTCTGTGAAAAATGATTCTAAAGGTCAGCAGTCTGTGCAGACTGAAAATTCTGAAACCGAAAAATCAATTTTTACTGAAGAAGATGAGTCGAAGCTTCCTATTGTGACTGATACAGGAAGTACGAATGTTGCAAATGCATCCTATGCAATGAGCGGAGTAGGAGTTTACGTGCGCATGATTGTGATGCTTCTGATTGTGGTAGCTCTCATTTATGCAGTATTCCGTTTCCTGAAGGCTTCGGGAAAAGTTCCTCTTGCAGAAGATGATACATTCTTGCGGAGGGTTTCTTCTCTTTCGTTGGGAAACGGAAAGTCTGTTCAGATTGTTACCCTTATTGACAGCGCTTATCTTGTCGGTGTCACTGAAAATGCAATAAACCTGATTTCTGAAATAAAGGACAAGGAACTCATAAATGCCTTGAATTTGTATGCAGACAAGCATGATAATGCGGCTCGTCCCAAAAACTTTGCAGATGTTCTGTCTTTATTCATGCCTGCGAAAAAAAATGTTTTCGAGAATGCTGATTCTGAAAACATTATTAATTCCCTTGGAAAACAGAATGTGGATGTCGGAGAGTAGGAAATGAAAAGCAGATTGTTAAAGAACATCTTTGTTTTGCTTATATTCTGTATTGCCTCTGTTTCTGTGTCGGCTCAGTCTGCGGGCAATGAGAATTTTCCTTCAGGATCCACGCAAGGAACGACAGAGATGTCCGAAAGAATAACGGGAATTGATTTTCCAAACATTTCATTTTCGGCAACGTCTCCAAAGACGGGAAAGGAAGTTGCATTCAGTGTCGAATTGCTTCTGTTTCTTTCCCTTTTGACGATTGCTCCGAGCCTTATCATTCTTGTTACCTGTTTTTTACGGTTTTCCATTGTTCTTGATTTTATAAAAAGGGCTTTGTCGCTGCAGCAGGTTCCACCTACGGCGGTGCTTAATGGCATTGCACTGTTTATGACTTTGTTTTGCATGTGGCCGACTTTCAAGAATGTGTATGACAAGTCTTTTGCTCCGCTCTACAACAATGAAATAACCTTGTCTGAGGCCTATAAGGAAGCAGAGGCTCCGCTCAGGCTGTTTATGTATCGGCAGATGAGTGAAGATACGTCCTATATTGGAACATTCATGAATATGGCGCGTTTGGAAAAGCCGAACACCCTTGAAGATGTTCCGACGTACGTACTTGTTCCTGCGTATATTTTGCATGAACTTACGGTTGCATTTAAAATTGGTGTCATGCTCTATATGCCGTTTATTGTTATTGACATGGTTGTTGCAAGCATTTTGATGAGTATGGGAATGATGATGCTTCCTCCTGTGCAAATTTCCATGCCGTTCAAGCTTATGCTTTTTGTTTTGGTAGATGGTTGGGGGCTTCTTACAACGCAGCTTTTTAACAGTGTCATCCATTAAAATGGCATTATGTCGATATCTATTTGAGGGGATGTGAATGAGCCTTAACACTATAGTTGGTATCATGCAGTCAGGAATTTTTCTGGTTTTTAAGCTTTGTGCTCCTGTTCTTGGAGGTGCTTTGATTATTGGATTGGTTGTTGCCATATTTCAGGCTACGACTTCCATACAGGAATCTACACTTACATTTCTTCCGAAGTTGGCTGTGATATTGCTTGTGCTCGCTCTTTTGGGGGGCTGGATGTTTACTGAAATGAGAGCATATATGATAAATCTTTACAATATGATACCTCAAATGGCAAGATAGGCAGGTGACTGGCTGAGATGTTGGAAGTTATCGTAGGAAATGCACCTGTATTTTTTCTCGTTGCAGCAAGATGTTTTGCACTCATAATGGTGTGTCCTATGTTTTCTTCAAAAAGAGTTCCTCGCTTTGCAAAATTTGCACTTGCCGGCTATATGGCGTATTTTGTCTTTCCGCAGCTTTCGCTGACAGAGGGAAACTATGCTGCCTATGCTTCCTATGTTTCTTCGACGGGCAGGTTCACACAGGAATATATTTTCATTCTGATTGGAGAAGTTCTGATAGGACTAATCATTGGCTTTTACATTTCTGTCATTTTTTCTGCATTCAGTACATCAGGACAGTTTTTTGCGTTTCAGATGGGATTTTCTGCAAGCCAAGTCTATGATTCTTTGAGCGAAGTTGAAAATCCCTTGATGGGTGAATTCTTTAATTTTATTGCGTTGCTCATTTTCATGCAGAATCATTGGTTTCAGCACCTGTTTCTCGGAGGTCTTGTTACCAGTTTCAAGTCGCTCAATGTCTTTTCCATCATTGATCATAGTGACAGCCTTTCTTCGTTCATGCTTTCCAGCTTGACAATTCTCTTTAAGGATGCCCTTACCATTGCACTTCCTTTGATGGGAACACTGTTTTTGATAAATGTCTGCATGGGAATGCTTGCAAAGGCGGCACCTCAGATGAATCTTCTTGCCGAAGGTTTTCCTATTCTCATGCTGACAAGTTTTTTCCTGCTGACAGTATTAATGCCTGCTATCTGTGAATTTTTTGAAGACGGCTTTATTAGTGGTTTTCGGCACATGGAAAATCTGTTCATTCAGCTTGGTGGCGGAGGCGTGGAATGAGTCAGATTGATTTGCAGTGGTTTTCGGCAGAAGATGAAGGCAAGACAGAGCAGCCTTCAGAATATAAACTTCGGAAAGCCCGTGATGAAGAAGGGCGAGTTCCGAAAAGCCAAGAGTTGAATGGCAGTATAATCCTTCTGTTCATCGTGTTCATGCTTGTAATAATGGGACCATGGATTGAACGGAAATTGGAAGAAGTAATGATTTTTTATTTCAACAACATACTCGCATCCCGCATAGATGATGTGCGTTTTGCCGTTGTGTTCCTTCGTTATTTCCTTATGCTGACGCTTCCCTTTTGCATTGTCGGTGGCATCATCGGCATTGTTGCCAATATCATTCAGAACAAGGGTTTTATCTATACGACAAAGCTTATTATGCCAAAGTTTGACAAGCTTGTTCCTAATATCGGAAAGTACTTGAAACGTACTATGTTTTCTTTTGAAGGTGCATTCAATGTTGTAAAATCTCTTCTGAAAGTTTCCATCATAGCATTTTCTGCATATCTTATCATACGGCATAATTTGAAGTCTCTGCTTGAAATGATACAGACGGGAGGAGCTGCCCTTGCCATGCGTTTTGTCGGAAAGGTCGCTGCCCAGATTTTGATTGTTTCCACTTTGTTCCTTGTGATTATCGGTGTTGCAGACTATCTTGTCCAAAAGCGTCAATTTATTGAAGAAATGAAGATGACAAAGCAGGAAGTGAAAGAAGAGTTTAAGGAAATGGAGGGCGATCCCGAAGTTAAAAACCGTCTTGAAGCGGCACAGCGCGAAATGCTTCAGCAGAACATGCCGAAAGCTGTTAGGGAAGCTGACGTTTTGATAACAAACCCAACTCATTTTGCGGTAGCATTGCAGTGGCAGAAAGAAGCTCCCCAGGTAACGGCCAAAGGTGAAGACATGACTGCTCTGAATATGAGGCGGATTGCAAAGGAAGCTGATGTTCCGATAGTGGAAAATAGGTCTTTGGCCCGAGGTCTCTATACAGACACTAAACTTGGTGATATAATACCAGAGGCTTATTATAAAGTTGTATCTATAGTATATGCTCAGATAGGCTATATGGAAAAAAAGAAACGTAATTCATAAAAGGGTGGGATTTAAATGGCAGAAAGACAAAGTCTTTTTTACAGAGCGCTTTCTTCTCAGAATAGCGTTATTGCAATTGCTGTTGTGATTACTGTTTTAATGATGTTCATTCCAATTCCAAAGGGATTGGTGGATCTTGCAATGGTACTGAACATGGCAATTTCGCTTACTGTTCTTCTTACAGTTATCTACACAAAGCGGGCATCTGAATTTACATCATTCCCACGGCTCATACTGCTCATAACGCTTTTTGGTCTTGCCATAAACATTACGTCTACAAGGCTTATTTTGACTAACAGGGCACCGAATCCCTCTGTTTTTATGAATACGCAGAGCGAGATGGTAAAGTCTTTCGCCAACATTGCTACTGGCGGCAATGTTCTTGTCGGTTTCATTATTTTCATCATCCTCATTGTTGTCCAGGTTATTGTAGTTACCAAGGGAGCAACTCGTGTTTCTGAGGTTACGGCTCGCTTTACACTGGATAGCATGAACAACAAGATGTTTGACATCCAGAATGAGTTGAATTCTGGTGCAATAACAGAACAGGAAGCTGCTGCCAAGAAGGAAAAAATCAGGCAGGAAGTTGACTTTTATTCTGCCATGGATGGAGCTTCAAAATTTGTCAGCGGAAATGTCAAGGCCGGCATATTTATTACAGCCTTGAATTTGATTGGTGGTTTTATTATTGGCATGGTGTGGGGCGGAATGAAATTTAATGATGCCCTTGAAAGCTACGTAAAGCTGACTATTGGTGATGGTCTTATGTCCCAGTTGCCCGCTTTGATGCTTTCGTTTGCAACAGGCATTCTCGTTACTGGTGGTAGTGCGGAAGAAGTCATCGGAGACCAGCTGAAGAAAAACTTTAATGTTGACGGTACAGCCTACCTTATTGTCGGTGTAGCTCTTGTTGTCATGGGCATTGCATTTCATAATGGTTCTGCAGTTGTCCTTATTCCAGTCGGCATTCTGTTCATTTATATTGGCATCAGGCAGTCAAGCCTTATGCAAAAGAATGCAGAAAAAGAACTTGTCTCGCATGCGGCTTCTGGCAGCAAAGCGGGAGCACCCGGTGCTTCTGGTGAAGAAATGTCTCCTGTAGCAACGTTGCCACCGCTTTCTCTTGAACTTGGCTACGTGCTTGTTCCTCTCGTTGATAAGGAAAAGGGTGCTGAATTGCTGGAACGTATTACGAGAATTCGTAAGGAGCAGGCTCTGGATCTAGGTCTTGTTGTTCCTCCCATTCGTATTCGGGACAGTATGGCTATTGATTCTGAAGAATATTCCTTTAAGATTCGCGGCATAGAAGTGGGGCGTGCCCGACTGAAATTAGGTTACTATATGTGCCTTAATACGGGAAATGTTCCCAAAGACAAGGAGTTGAGGGGCGAACGTACTCATGATCCTGCCTTTGGCATGGAGGCTCTGTGGATTCCAGAAGACAGGCGTGTTGAAGCTGAAAAGGCTGGATATGCCGTTATTGATCCTCCGACCATCATTGCTACCCACTTGACGGAAATCATTAAAAAGCATGCATCTGAAATTCTTACGCGGCAGGAAGTCAGCACCATCATTGCTAAAATCAAGGAAACAAATCCTGTTGTTGTTGATGAAGTCATGTCTGGCGAGCATAAATATACGTATGGTGAAATTGAAGCCGTGCTCAAAAACCTTCTTTCAGAGCAGGTCAGTATCAGGAATATGGTTACGATTCTTGAAACTCTTGCAAATTTTGCTCCTCTTACGAGAGACCCTTATTTCCTTACGGAAAAAGTTCGGCAGGCTCTTGGTGCACAAATTTGCTTGCAGTATGCCGATGATCAGAAGGTTCTGCATGTTTTGCGGTTGTCTCAGTCACTGTCAGAAAAGATTCTGGAACACAGAGGTGAAATTCCTGGTCAGAAGCCGTTTGTAGGCTTTGATCCTGTTGATGGACGAAAATATATCGAAGTCATGAGTGCATCCATTGCTGCTGTTCGTGACAGGAATTACCTTCCTATAGTATTGTGTGTTGATGAAGTTCGTCAGTTGGTAAAGTCTTCTACGGAGCGGGAAATACCAGGGTTGGTCGTCATTTCAATTAGCGAAGTAATGGCTGCTGGCAGTGATATAAAAGTAGAAACAATTGGAGACATCGATGTATAATAACAGGACATTCAATCAACAGGTTTCTTCTACTCCCATACAGTTAAAGATAACGGGTTCTACGCTGGATGAATGCAAGGAACAACTGTATAAACAGTTTAGCACAGATTATGAAATTGTTGACTATCGGATTGTCATGCAGCCTCGTTTTTTTGGAATTCTTTCTCCGAAGCCTATGGTTGAAGCAACCTATATTACGAAAAACACTGTCTCCCTGTCAAAGCCTTCCGACTATTATCGTAGTTCTCAGGCAAGCTACGGTGACATGCCGCCAGGAGTGCATAGAGCTGGTACTGCGGTTGCTCCGCGTGAAGATTTTGCTTCAGCAAGGGACAATATCCTAAAGCAGCAGATGAATTCTCCGTCGCAGAATGCCATAAAAGATTTGCTGAAGAATGCTCAGATTAGCAAACAGCTTGAAGACATAAAGGATAAGATTGATTCTCTGTCGCAAAAAACTGCCGAACGGGACGAGCATCCTACTATCGTAAAATTGGAAAGATTGCTTAATCAGAATGAGTTCAGTGTTTCTTATATAGAAGAAATAAAGACCAGAATTCGCAAGGATTTTTCCATGGAAGAACTTGATGATTTTGATTTTGTAAGGGATGCTGTTGTTGGCTGGATTGGCGACGACATAAAGATTTCGGGAAAATATAAAGGAAAAACTCCTCATGTCATTGTTATTGTGGGACCTACAGGTGTTGGAAAAACAACAACAATTGCAAAAATGGCTTCAAAGGTAAAGTATCTGGCTCGGAAAGGAAATATTCCGAAAGGACAGCAACCTGTGATGCACATGATTACCATAGACAACATGCGTGTTGCGGCAGCCGAACAGTTGGAACATTATGGAGAAGCTCTTGACGTTTCAGTGGAAAAGGCAGGAAATAAAGATGATCTGGAAGATTTGTACAGACTGTACAATGATCCGAAAGTGAAATACATCTTTATTGATACGAGTGGTTTTAGTCCGAATGACAATAAAAACATTGCTGGACTGGTAAAGATGCTTGATATTCCCAAGATGCATGCTGACATTTTTCTTGCTGTAAGTGCAAGCACAAAGACTCGTGATTTGGAAAAAATCCTGAGGAATTACGAACCGTTCAATTTTAGATCTGTGATTATTACCAAGTGCGATGAAACGTCTTCTTATGGGAACATTTTAAGCGTGTTGCATGAAAAAGGAAAGTCGATTTCTTGGATAACGACAGGTCAGGAGGTTTTGAATACTCTTGAGCCTGCATCTCAAGCATATTTTTTAAAGGCATTGGACGGATTTGATGTGGATGAAAATTACATTTTACATAAATTCCCAACCGATACAGTAGAGGAACAGTAAATGGAAGAACAGATGAGCGAACTTCGAGCTTTTATGAAGAATGAAGCTGTGGAACATAAAACGAGAATCATTGCCATTACCAGTGGAAAAGGTGGTGTAGGAAAGACTAATATTGCAATAAACATGGCAATTACGTATGCACAGCTTGGAAAGAGAGTTATTCTTATTGACGGCGATATGGGCATGGCAAATGTGAATGTCCTCTTGAATATCGTTCCTCAGTACAATCTTATGCAGGTAATCAATGGTCAGAAAAAAATGAGTGAAATCATTCTGGAAACGGAATATAGCATTCGTTTTATTGCTGGTGCAAATGGTTTTTCCAAACTCGCAAATCTTTCTAAGGAAGATTTGAATAAGTTTGCAAAGGAGTTTGCTTCATTGGGGGATGCTGACATCATTATCATTGATACGGGTGCTGGCATAGCCAACAATGTCCTTCAGTTTATTGCGGCTGCTGATGAAGTTTACATTGTAACAACACCAGAGCCAACAGCAATTACTGATGCGTATGGAGTAATAAAGATTATAACGACAGAACTGGTGAATCAGGAATTGAATTTGCGGCTGCTCGTCAATAGGGTTCATTCTGCTGATGAAGGAAAACGCATTTCTGAGCGCATCATTACGATTGTCGGCCAATTCCTGAATTATAAGGTTGACTATATCGGCTTCATTTATGAAGATCCTGTCGTGCAGGCTTCTGTCATTCGTCAGAAACCTTTCATGATTTTAAATCCTACATCAAAGCCGTCTGTTTGCCTTACTCATATTGTTGGAAGAATTGAAAAGACTGAATTGTCTACGAATTCGGGAGTGAACAATTTCCTTCAGAAGTTTGTCTCGGGAAGAAAAAAGCATTGAAAGTGATTCTTTAACTTGACCATAAAGGATTTTTGCCGTACCATATTATAATTAGAATAACAAGGAGGATATAAATGAAATTGAAAAATATTGTTGTTCCAGCAGTATTTGGATTTGCATTATCCTTTTTTATCAGTATTGTTGTTAATCATAGATTTGGAACGGCCTTTTTAAGAGGTTTTATCTTTGCCGTTGTCTTTGCAGCAGGTGCTGTTGTCATAGATTTTATATATGAAAAGTTTCTGAATGACGGTTCTT
Source organism: Treponema sp. (assembly GCA_017476165.1). Classification (GTDB taxonomy): domain Bacteria; phylum Spirochaetota; class Spirochaetia; order Treponematales; family Treponemataceae; genus Treponema_D. Next base: position 14,721 of record JAFVDR010000103.1, read on the forward strand.
CAATAGATTTTTCTTCTGATACTCCTAAAGAAGATTCACGTTTGGGTGGTAAAGTTGATATTACTATTGATGATGCTGAATTGACTGATGATGGAGATTCACTGGCCTTTTCTGTTGCAAATAACAGATTTAAGCTGTCTCAAGCAGATACGAAAAGTGTTCGGCAAAATCGGAGCGAACCCGTTGCTCCTGCAGCATCTTCGGCTCCTGCTGCCAAAGCTGAGCCGGTAGGTTCAGCTCCGTCTGCAACTGCAAAAGCTCCTGCGCAACCTGCTGTTTCGGAAAAAACAGCTTTTACACCAGTTTCCTTGACTGGCATGACGTCCGCAGGAGAGGCTTCTGCAGAACCTGTTTCAGGTGAATCGGATGCTTCTGAAAATGCAAAGCCTGTTGCTACTGATGCTGTTTCACCTGCTGTTGTAGCGCGAAGGGCTGAAAGGGTTGCAGAAAAGAAAGAAATTGATGCACTTCCAGATTTGGATAGCTTTGGAGATGCAAGTGATCTTGATGATGACGTCATTGAAGATAGTGAATTTGCACAGGATGGCATGGACTCTTCAGATGAAGGACGCATTATATTTGCAGATGGATCAAAAGCTAAAGATCATGATACGGAAACGTTGGCAAAAGCCATACGTACAGTATTAAAGCGGGAAGATTGACTTTTATATATAAGGGTGTGGGAGAATGTCAAATTTAGACGAGAAAACAGAAGATGAACTCTGGCATGAATTCAAGAAGACAAAATCTTCTGCTATTCGTGACAAATTTATCAGACAATATATGCCACTTGTAAAATATGTGGCGGGAAAGGTTTCTTCGGGAATGCCTGATAATGTTGAATTTGATGATTTGGTTGGATTCGGTCAGTTTGGTTTGTTGGATGCAATTAATAAATATGATCCTGAAAAGAATGTAAAATTCAAGACATACGCGGTAACTCGTATTCGCGGTGCAATTTTTGATGAATTGCGTGAACTTGATTGGGTGCCTCGTTCTGTCCGCCAGAAATCTCGTGAAATAGAAGATACCATTGTTGAACTTGAAGCTAAGTTGGGAAGAACTGCATCGGACAGTGAAATTGCCAAAGCAATGGGAATGACTGAAAGTGAATATGAAAGTACCATTATGAAAGTTAGTGGTACAAGCATTCTTTCCTTAAATGATGTCTGGTATTCAGGAGATGATAGTGAACACCTTTCTATTGGAGATAATATAGAAGCTCCGAACAGTCTTAATCCTGATGTTATTGTTGAACGTGAAGAAATTAGAAAAGTTATAATACAGGCTATCAATGAACTGCCCGAAAATGAAAAGATGGTTATTGTTCTATATTATCATGAAGATTTGACTTTCCGTGAAATTGGACAGGTTCTTAATGTTAGTGAAAGCCGCATAAGTCAGTTGCATTCAAAGGCAAATGTACGATTGAAGGCGAAGTTGACAAGTTTAAGAAAGGGAATTTTTTAAAGAGGTGCAATACATGATCAATCTGGAAAAACTGCGTACAGATCTTGAACAAAAACTCTCAGTTGATAAGGAAATACACAGTGTTGTAGTTCGTGCAGATACAATTGATGAATGCTTGGAAGATGCAGCTGTCCAGCTTGAAACAAAGATTGCAAATCTTCAGTATGAAGTTGAGGAAAAGGGCTTTCAAGGTGTTGCTGGCCTTGCAAAAAAGCCGTGGAAGCTTCGCATCTATGAAAATCCATCTATTGTGCAGAAAAAGATGGAGGCCAAGAAACAGGAAGAAATGGCTGCTTCACAGGCAGCTGAAGAACATAAAATTGTTGACAGGGACGGACTGTTTTATCTTCGTCATTTTGGAAGCGAGATTTATCTCAAAGTATTGTTGCCAATTGGCTCTGGATCACCAGTTTCTCAATGCGAAGTACTTTCTGCTGCAAAGCGCAGTGAGACCACTCAAATCGATGAGCCTCTCATAAAGAAGCTTTGCAAGGAAGGCTCTGGCGAAGAATATGTCATTGTTGGAAGCTACAATCATGTTGCTGCTGCCGATGCTTCGATGGCTGTTGACATTCCGAAAGACGAAATGTATGCAACAATTACGGTTTCTCCTCCTGCAGCAAGTGGAAGTGAAATTTCCATCGATATGATAAAGAAAGCCCTTCAGACACAGGGTGTCGTTGCGGGCATCGATATGGAAAAAATTACAGAGTTTGTTGATAATCCTGTCTATAACACTCCGTATGAAGTTGCAACTGCCATTAAACCAATTGACGGTCATGATGCATACATTGCATACGACTTTGAAACTGATACGTCGAAGATGCGTCTTAAGGAAACTCAGAATGGGCAGGTTAACTTTAAGGAACTTAATCTCATTCAAAATGTCGTTGCCGGTCAGCGTCTTGCTCAGAAAATCCTTGCTGAACGTGGAAAGGGCGGAAAGACTATCTTTGGAAAGTATCTTGAAGCAAAGAACGGAAAGGATATTCAGGTCATGCTTGGATCCAATGTCGTTATGGATAAGGATGGACGGACTATTCTTGCGGAAAAGAACGGTCAGGTTATGCTTGTCGGTAACAAGATAACGGTCGAGGAAGTGTACGAAGTTCCTGGCGTTAACATTAAGACTGGAAACATTACGTTTATGGGAACTGTCATTGTCAAGGGAAATGTTGAAGACGGTTACAACATCAAGGCGGACGGCAACATAGAGGTGTATGGTTCTGTCGGTAACTGCAAGATTGAAGCTGAAGGTGATATCGTTATTTCTCAGGGCGTTATGGGACGCGATGAAGGTGTAATAAAAACTTCAAAGTCTGTCTGGGCGCGCTTCATTCAGAATACAAAGGTTACAGCAGGAGAATATGTTGTCGTAAATGACAACATTATGAATGCAGATGTCTCTGCAATGAAAAAGATTTTGCTGAAAGGTAAGCGTGCTCAAATTATCGGAGGTCATTTGTTTGCAACGGAGGAAATCTCTGCAAAGAATATTGGCTCTCCTGCGGGTGGTGCAGAAACGATTCTTGAAGTCGGTTTTGACCCTGAGGCAAAGCAGCGCCTTGTTGAACTTCAGACACAGCAGACGGAGCTTGCGAAAGAATTGGATGAGATAGACCTTAATATCAGTACGTTGGAAAATCAAAAAGAAATCAGACGTTCTATTCCGAAAGAAAAGGAAGAGGCTCTCATGAAGTTCAAGGAGCAAAAGAACGAGATTGTTGAAAAAAGTGATGCAATGACAGAGGAAATTAACACTATACAGCAGCGTTTGAGGGAATTGAAGGTTGTTGGCAGGGTTAATGCAAGTGGTACTGTTTATGCAGGTACAAAGATTTATGTTCGTGATGAGTTGGATGAAATAAAAACTGATTGCAAGGCCGTTTCGTTCTACTTTGAAAATAATTTTGTGCGTCGTGGCAAGTATGATCAGTCTCAGGTAACGAGTGATGTAGGAGCTCCTGATGGCTATTCAACCAATTGATTTGTCTGTTGTTTATTCGCAGATGGATAATGTTGCAAAGTTTAATGCTTCTCAAAATCACAGTGTGCAGTTTGCCAATCAGCATGGAAGGGATAAAACTGCCGCTGAAAATCTTGAAAAATCAAAAACTGTGCAGGATGCTGCTAAAAAGGAAGTTGATTCCAATAAAATAAAAAACAACTTGGATGAGGGTGGTTCTGCTGGACAGGGATTGTATTCAGGTTCTAAGAAAAAAAAGGATGAATCTGAAGCTGAAGCTCCTGTTCAAAAAGAATATTCTGATCCTTTGCTTGGAACAATTATTGATATAACGGGATAGTTATTATTATTTAAAAATGGCTGTTGCTCTTATTATAATTCTGTACATCATAAATGGTATTTCCTGGTTTTTTCTTTTTAGTCACTTGAAGAAAATGTTTTCGGCAGATGGTGTGATTGAAAACGTACAGTTGAAGTTGAATACCTTGCTCATTCAGATTGATTCCGCTACGGACAGAAATATAAAGCTGATTAACGAACGGATAAAAGATTTGAAATTTCTTTCCGCAGAAGCTGATAATAAAATTGTGGTCTTGCAGGAAAAAATTAATGTTTTAAAAAAGAATGACATTCTCAATAAGGAAGCTGAGCATACAGAACGTTCCAAGAATTTCGAAGAAAAGGTGTATGCCGATGTAAAAAGAGATGCTTCAAAAAAATATTCTCCAGTCCTTGCGTATCAAAAAGAGCAAATGTCGTATCATGCCAGTGCCGGAGGAAGTGAAGGTTCTTCTGTGTTCGTGCAGGAATATTCGAACCCTGTAGGTATTGATGACCAGCGTCAAATGGAAGTTAAAAAAAACGAAAACATTGAATCTATACCTGAAGTTTCACTTGCTAATGAATTGGTAAAGCCAAAGAAGGAATTTAAGACTGTTGTACACGAATTAAGGAATTTAGGGTATACAGTCGAAGAAATTGCTGCAGAAACGGGAAAAAGTACTCAAGAAGTAAAAATTATTCTTG
>JAFVDR010000104.1 GCA_017476165.1 Treponema sp.
GTTGGAGTGATATGTAAAAATATAAAAAATGAGCACAATCATGTTGAAACTACAACAACAGGTATACTTATATATATAAATGATAAAAGGTAATACTGTTGTAGTTGCAGCACTCGTTTGTGCATTTTTTTTATATGGAAAGCTTGTTTGCGTTCACAATACCGGCTTCATGTCCCTTGTGCCTGCAAAAACGCTCTGCATGGTAAAGGGAAAACTTGTTTCATCTCCAGAAAAAATGTCCTCAAAAGCAGTCTATTCTGCAATTCTCTGTGCGGAACAAGCAACGGGCACGATGGGGAATTATGCTGTCCATTCATCTGCAAAAGGCTTTTTGCAAGTGACCATTCCTTCTTCCCTCATTGATTTCTATTCTGGGGTTTGTTTTGAACAGGGGGAGACGCTGTGCCTGAAGGGGAATTGGAGTGAGCAGAGGAACTGCTTTCAAGTTTCTTCGCTAGAGAGCTGCCAGGGCTATGCAAGTAATCTTGTGGGAACACTGTATCATGTTCGTGCGCGCTGTAGAATTTCTTTTAAGCGGTTAGTTTCTGCATGGAATGATGCAGGCGGTTTAATAATATCTCTTCTTTCTGGGTCTCGTGTATATTTAAATGATGATGTTGCTGAAGCATTTAGAAATGCAGGCCTTTCGCATATACTTGCATTGAGTGGAATGCATCTTTCCTTTATGGCCGCTCTTTCAGGGGGATTTTTTGCAAAGTTGTTCGGCAAAAAATATGAAGCTGTTGCAAGACTTTTTGGTATTTTATTTTTTGTATGGTTTGCAGGTCTTTCTCCATCGTTATTCAGGGCTTTCTTGTTTTCCATGGTCATTGCGGTGTTGCAGTTTTTCAAGTGCAGGGTTGAAGAAGACTGTTTTCTCCCAGTTCTTGCATTTGTGTTTATGATGCACATCGTGTTGCGTCCTCAGGATGTATTTACGCTTGCGTTCATGCTTTCATATTCTGCATTGCTTGGAATTTTAGTGTGCAGTACTGCTTTTATGCGTTATGGTACATTTCTTTTTCCGTCCTCCATTGCTCATTCTGTTTCTTCATCCGTTGCAGCATTTGTTTTTACAGCACCAATCAGCTTTTCCGTATTTGGAGCTGTACACCCTTTTGGCATTTTTGCAACTGTCATTGTATCTCCGCTTGTCAGTGTCTTTTTGTGTATCGCAGTTGCCGGCATTCTTTTTAGTTTGATGATCCCTTTTCTTTCACCCGCGTTTAGTTGTATACTGAATGCACTGTATTGTCTAATACTTTTTTTTGTAAGATTTTTTGCCAGAGGATAATGATGAATACACCTGATTATAATTCACCGGCTGCCTTGAAAGCTGTCATGGAAGAGCATGGAATGGCCATGCAAAAGAAATTCGGACAGAATTTTATGGTGAACCCTGCTGCTCGGAACAGTATTGTGGATATGCTTGATATCCATGAAGGTGATGTTGTATGGGAAATTGGACCTGGTCTAGGATGCATGACTCATGAAATCTTACAAAAAGGTGCAAATTTGACTGTGTTTGAAATAGACAGAGGCTTTATTTCATTATTGCATGATTTTTTTGCATTCTATGAAAGCAATAATCTTTTTAGGATAAAAGAAGGTGATGTTTTAAAAAATTGGTTGCCTGAAATATCTGCACAAAGCGTTGATTCTCGCCGTATAAAATTGTTTGGCAATCTTCCTTATAATATTGCAGCAACATTCATAGCAGATACCATTACAAAGGGGTATCTGTTTGACAGATGCGTATTTACAGTGCAGAAAGAAGTTGCAGACAGAATGAGGGCGAAGCCGTCTACAAAAAACTATTCGTCATTCAGCGTTTTATGTCAATGGAGGTATGTTCTTTCTGCAGGTATTGAACTTGCACCAGGCAATTTTTGGCCACGCCCGAATGTTTCATCTCAGGCAGTCCTGTTCATGCCAAAGAATGAAAATGCATCTGCTTGTCCTGACAATGCCTTGTTTGTTCGCCTTGTACATACGCTGTTTTCTCAGCGAAGAAAAACGTTGCAGAATAACATAAAAGGTATGCTGCCCAAAGGCATTGACATGCAAGATCTCTTTGAACAATCTGCAATTTCGCCGTCTGAACGTGCAGAGAATCTTACTGTTGATGATTTTCTTAGATTGTCGGAAACGCTTAATTCTGCTACACTAAATCTTGACGAATAAGGATACCTCGAAAACTGAATTTTTTCGAGCTTCTCATAAGGAATTTCTATGACAGAGAAACAAATTTGCGATAATTTCAGAATTGTTCAAGAACAGATAGCTGCGACAGTTTCTGATGCAGGACGCAGTGCAGGGAGTGTAAAACTTTGTGCCGTCAGTAAATTTCATCCGGTTGAAGAAGTGTCTGCTGCATTGAAAACTGGTCAGATATTGTTTGGCGAAAATCGAGTGCAGGAAGCGTATGCAAAATTTACTGAGATTCATCAAGCAGGGAAAAAATTTGAACTTCATATTATAGGTTCGTTGCAATCAAACAAAGTAAAAAAGGCTGTAGAAATTGCTTCTTGCATTCAATCTGTTGACAGGGAAGACCTGTTGGTCGAAATAGAAAAGCAGTGTGCAAAACTGGAAAAATCGATAGACATCTTTTTTGAGATTCATACAGGGGAAGCCTCAAAAGCTGGGTATGCAGATAAGACGGCTCTGTTTACATCTTTAGAACACATTGAAAAAGGAATGTATGCACATATAAAGCCTGTAGGTCTGATGACAATGGCTCCTTTTACGGATGATGAAAAAGCCGTCAGAAATTCTTTTCAGTCTGTACGCATGTTGAAGGATGAAATCAATGAAAGGTTTCCTGATGTTCCTGTCACAGAGCTGAGCATGGGAATGAGTGGTGATTATAAAATTGCAATTCAAGAGGGCAGTACAATGGTTCGCATTGGTACAGCTTTGTTTGGAGAAAGATGTTAAGGAAACGTTCTGTCTTTTTGTGTCTGTTGCTGTTCTTTTGCATGATTTTCGGTCCTGTTGAAAATGCATACAGTGAGACTTCATCATCAAAAACAGATGATGTCTCTGCGGAACCATATACTGAGGAAGAATTTCCCCAGTGGTCAAAAGATTTGCGGAGAGCAGAAATTGTTTCTCTTGGTGCAATTCCTTTCGCTGCCATTACTGTTACAATGGCCTACGGTGGCTATCAGTATGCAACTGGTAAGACGAGTTCTTTTCCAAACCCCTTAAGCCGCGACAACAGCTATACGAAAGAAGAAATATTCAAGATTGTCGGAATATCGGCAGGTATTGGATTGTCTATAGGCATTGTTGATTTTGCCATAAATTATTCAAAGCGCAAAAAAGCCGAAAAAGAACGTTTGCAAGAAGAAGCTCTTCAACGAGAGAATATTCGCACCATTACTCCCGAAGAAGCAGGGAATCTGCTGCATGCATCTACTCAAAATGATGATGACTCTGATTCTGATGATGATGTAAAGGAGCCGTCACCATCGGAAGACTCTTCTTCAGATGAATCTATTGAGGACTGATATGGCATATTATACAGTTCGAGTTCCAAAGAACTATGAAAAAAATGAACGGTTGGACAAATACATTGCATCAATTCCCAGTGGAATGAACAGAAGCAAGCTTAAAAGTGGGATTGTAAGTATTCTGGTCAATGGCAGGAATTCCAAGCTTTCTTACAAGATAAAAGCTGGTGACTGTATTGACATTCTGTGGGAGAATGCAGTTCCAGACAATATTGAACCAGAGGATATTCCTCTTGACATTATATATGAAGATGAAAATGTGTGCGTTGTAAATAAAAAGCAGGGCATGGTTACTCATCCGGCTTGCGGCAACTGGTCTGGCACTTTGGTCAATGCATTGCTGTATCATTGGAACCGAGGTAAAATTTCGCAGGTAAATGAAGCTGCTTCTGACGCTGAGCTTTTGAAAAAACGACGTCCTTGAATTGTCCATAGGCTAGACAAAGATACTTCTGGAATCATAATTACGGCAAAGAATCGGGATTCAGAAGAATGGCTCGGAAGACAATTCCGAAACCATCATCATCTAGTAAAAGAATATATAGCAATTTGCATGAACAGACCTCAACACCAGCATGGTGTAATAAAAACGCAAATAATTCGGGA
>JAFVDR010000105.1 GCA_017476165.1 Treponema sp.
ACTGGAGCCGCAACCGAAATTTTCTCTTGTAATGATTACCTTTTTGCCTGAAATATCAGTTTTCGGATTAAATCCGTCAAGCTTTAAGTCTTCAAGCAGATACGGTTTCAGAGCCTGTTTCGTATTCTCTGTCAAATACTTTGCAGGGATGATTTCGTCAGTGTTAATGTCTGAGCGGTCAAGAAAAAGAACTTCTCCACCAAACTGTTTCATTTTTTTCCTCTTTAGTCAATTTTTTGTTCAGCCTTTGAAAAAGACTGAATTTGTTATAGTTCCGTTTATTGCAGTTGCAGCTGCGGTTGCTGGACTCATTAAATGAACCATACCACCTTTTCCCATTCTTCCGTTAAAGTTACGGTTTGTCGTAGAAGCACATACTTCGCCTTCTGCAAGAACACCATTACTCATTCCAAGACAAGCACCGCATGTAGGGTTTGTTACGCAAAAACCAGCTTCCATAAAGATGTCAATAAGCCCCTCTTCAAGAGCCATCTTGTAAATCTTTGGAGTGGCTGGTGAAACAATACCACGCACGCCTTCTGCAATGTGGTGACCTTTTAAGATTGCAGCTGCAACTCTTAAGTCAGAAATTCGACCGTTTGTACAGCTTCCGATGTAAACCTGATCAACACGTGTTCCTTTCATGTCGGAAACATTCTTAATTTGATCCGGTTTATAATTTATTGTACATACAGGAACAAGATTTGACAAGTCAAAAGTATAAACTTTTTCATAAGTTGCATCATCGTCATCACGCCACTTGCTGTATTCTGCAAGGGCATCTTCTTTCGTTTTGAATTCATCTTGAATAAACGGCCACAAGTAGTCTACCGTCTTCATGTCTGGAAAACAAATTCCACTTGTTGCACCGGCTTCAACCGCCATATTGCAGATTGTCATGCGTTCTTCCATAGAAAAATTGTCAACGACAGGACCTGTAAATTCTGCAACACAGTTTGTAGCACCATTTACGCCAATCTGTCCAATGAGGAACAGGATGACATCTTTTGCGTATACGCCTTCTTTGAGCTGTCCGTTAAGAACGAACTTGATGGCTTTTGGCTCTCTGAAAGAACAGACTCCCTTTAAGATTCCGACTTCAAGATCTGTTGTTCCTACTCCTGCGGCAAATGCCCCGAAAGCTCCGTGTGTACAGGTATGGCTGTCTCCCATGATAACAGTGAAGCCTGGACGTACAAAACCTTTTTCAGGGAAAATAGCATGGCATACACCATTTGCACCTATGTCAAAGAAATCTTTTATGGAATTTCTTTTTGCCCAGTCGCGGAGAATTTTTTCCTGCATGGCACATTTGGAATCTTTTGCAGGAGTAACATGATCGATTACAGCCTTGATTTTTGTGCTGTCAAATACCCTGTCCTTGCCTCTTTCAACCAAATCATTAATGGCTATTGGAGTTGTAATTTCATGGCAAAATACACGATCTAGTCTTAAAATATTTGTTCCTTCAAAAGGCTTTTCAACCAGATGTGCTTCAAATATTTTTTGTGCAATCGTCTTTCCCATAGCAATACCTCGTCATTTAGTTCATTTTTACTAAAGTATATTTAGTGTTGCTAAATTATTCAATAGATTTTCTTCTGATTTGCAATCTTTTTCTTGCATTAACTTACAACATTCTGTGGATGACCTTCCGTAAAGGCCTTTACATTGTTTACTACGATGGAAAGCAGTCTTTGCCTTGTTTCAACTGCAGCCCATGCAATATGAGGCGTAATGAGGCAGTTCGGTGCATTTATGAGAGGACTGTCCATTGCCATTGGCTCAGAAGCTACGACATCTGCTGCGTATCCTGCAATTGTACCTGCATCAAGGGCTTTCCTTACGGAACGTTCGTCTACGAGGGTACCACGCGCCGTATTAATCAAGATTGCATTTTTTTTCATGAGGGAAAGTGTCTTTTCGTTTATGATTTCTTTTGTCTGTGGAGTAAGTGGTGCATGAAGTGTTATGATGTCAGAAGTTTTTAGGAGTGTTTCAAAAGTAACAGCGTTTTTTATGTCTGGCTTTGGCGTTCGTGTGCATACTTGCACATGCATTCCATACGCTTCAGCTATGCGAGCGACACGGCTTCCGATGTTGCCGTATCCGAAAATGCCGATGGTTTTTCCATATGTTTCCATCAAGGGTGTTTTCCAGTAGCAGAAGTCTTTTGCCCGCGTCCAGTCTCCTGCCATGACACTGTTTGAATGAAGCTGTACATGACAGGCAAATTCGCTGATAAATGCAAAAACCAATTGGGCAACTCCAGCCGTACTATATGAAGGTACATTCGTTACTGTTATGTTGTGACGGCGGCAGGCTTCTAAATCTACGACATTGTATCCTGTTGCCTGAACGCCGATGTACTTTAGGTTAGGGCAATGGGATATAATGTCCTCCGTTATATTGATTTTATTGAGAAGAATAATGTCACTGTCACCGATCCTTTTGACTACATCCTCGTCATTGGTTCTCGGATATACAGTGACTGTTCCAAACTGCTCCAACGGTTTCCAGGACAAATCACCCGGATTTAGGGCATTTCCGTCAAGAATAACTATTTTCATATATGGCGAAAGTGTTTATGCAAGAACTACTACACCAGCAGAAGAAATGGCATCGTTGATGGCAGCTTCAGCTCCATCATTGTCAAAATCAACGCACACCTGGCATTTTGCAACATTTGCTTCTGCATTCGTTACCCCAGCTACTGCTTTTACAGCTGCTGCGACCTTTGCTGCTGTTGCATCATCGTCCATTCCTGTAACATAAATCTTTTTCTGCATAACTTTACTCCTGAAAATCTTGTTACATATCAATATATGCTACACAGTAGTATATAATGGTATTTTAATTTTTTCAATAGAAAATTTGATAATTCTTTGTATAATAAAAAGTTCGATTGGAGTATTTTTAGTTATTTATTTTAGCTTAAAGTAGGTAAAATGTTATTTGATTCCTGTTTTTCCCAGCTGACCACAGGCACCGCCAATTTTTGAACCTCGGCGAGTCCTCAGGTTTACGTTTAAACCTGCTTGTTCCAATGCATTCAGAAATGCATTTACTTCATTCCTGTCGGGGGTTTTGAAAGGAAGTGTTGGAACAGGATTCCATGGAATGAGATTGATGTAGACATCAAGTCCTTTTGCAAAGGCAATGAGTTCCTGGGCACTTTCCTTACTGGTGTTCTGCCCCGAAAGAAGTGCTGCCTCCAATGTAACGCGCTTTCCTGTTTTTTCTATATAGTATGCGATTGCTTTACGCAGTTCGTGCAGGGGATTTCCCTTTGCAACGGGCATCAGTTCTTCGCGCAGCATTTCATTGGCAGTAGTCAGTGAAACGGCAAGCCTCATCTGAGGTCCATTGTCTGCAAGGTCATATATTCCTTTTGCAAGACCGCACGTACTGAGCGTAATTCTTCGTGAACTCAGGTTGCGTCCTCCCTTGTCTGTCAGAATGGCAACGGCTTTCCGTATTGCATCTAGATTCTGCAGGGGTTCCCCCATGCCCATGAACACAATGTTGTCTAGCTGTCCGGCTTCTTTTTCAAGAAAGAGGAATTCTTCTACTATTTCGCCGGGAGTCAAATTTCTCTTGAGCCCCAGCTGACCTGTCTGGCAGAACTTGCAACCCATTGCGCATCCTGCCTGACAACTTACACATGCAGTCTTGCGCTGTTCCTTGTCTGTAAGGAGTACTGTTTCTACAGCACAGCCATCATTCAGCGTTATCTGAAGCTTTATTGTTCCATCGGGGTCTTTTAGTACCGCAGTAACGGAAGAAGAATACAGGCTTGCACGCTCAGCTAAAAGTGTCCTCGTGTTTTTGTCAATGTTTGTCATGTCTTCAAACGCTGAAACACCTTTGCTTATCCACTGAAAAATCTGTTTTCCCCTGAATTTTTGAGTAAGGTTTAGATTTTCACATATTTCATCTGGCAGAAGACCTGCCAGATATATCATATTGTCCATCTGCTAGAACAATGGTTTTCCTGACTGAAGTTTGTCAAGCATCTCGTTGATGGCTTGGCTTCGGATGTTCAGTTTTTGGAAACTCTGCAACACTTCAATTGCTTTTTGCTTTTGGTTGAGTTTCAGGTGACAGTCTGCCAAGTCAATGTACAGCCGATAGATTTTCTGGTCATCCCTAATGAGCCGGGACAGTCTTACGATTGCCACTTCGTATTTTCCTTCTCCCTTGCAAATGAGGGCTAAGCCCAGAGCTGCATAGATGTCAAAATCAATGTCCATTGCACGGTTGTAATATGATGTTGCAGTTGCATAGTCACCAGTATTCCGGTATGCATCTCCCGCACGGGTAAGAATAACCTTGTTGTGAGGATCAAGCAACAGAATTTTGTTCCAGTATTCAATGGA
>JAFVDR010000106.1 GCA_017476165.1 Treponema sp.
ATCGCACTGATAAAAGGCTACACAGAAGCAATCACCGACGGCGTTTTGACCGATAAGGAACAAATATCAAAATCACTTTCAATCATCCATTCAAAGGCCGACCAGCTGGAAACAATGATAAACGACCTCATCAACTATGTAAAACTGAATAACACGGAATGGAAACAAAGCCTTGAATACATAACACTCTACCCCATTCTCAAGGAATTTTCAGATTCTTCCATTAATACGGCGACAATATACAAGCGGAACATTACGGCGACACTGGACATAGACAAAAATATAAAGATAAACATGGATAAAAACCTGTTCAATCGTGCAATGGAAAACCTGTTCAGCAATGCATTGAGATACACCCGCGACAACGATTCCATCCATATTCAGGCAAATGAAACCGCTGACAGCATATTGCTGTCAATTTCAGACACCGGCATCGGCATCGCAGAAAAAGACTTTGAAAACATATATGAAATATTCTACCGCGGTACAAATTCTCGTCGTGAAAGCGGCATGGGCATCGGACTTTCCGTTGTAAAGACCATTGTAGACGTTCACGGATGGAAAATAGACGTAAAGTCAAAGTTAAACGAAGGAACTCAATTCATCATCACAATTCCAAAATAAAAAATGCTCCGCCAGTGGGATTAGTGGGAACTGCCGAAGCACGGGTGGGACAGAGTAAAATAGTGTTATCTATCTTCTCTTTTATTTAGATTAACACTATTTGTGGTGTATGTCAACATAAATGTTTACATAAATGTTATTGTGATACAGCAGGAATGGAATTTCCTCAAAAAAACAATTCATGAAGTCCAAAAGCATGATATGCGGCAACACCTATCAATTGTACAAAAAAAATGGTATCATTGAAAAATGAAGATGAATTCACCTGAAAAAAGGAAACTGATGGTCGCCATAATTGACTTCTGCAAGGAAAACGGCAGGCTTTCGCTTGAAAAAAGATTCATTCAGCATGGAACCTGTTCAGTCTACAAGCACAGTGTAAATGTAGCACTGATGAGCCTTATCATTGCAGACATGTTTTCCATTCGTGTTGATTGCAGCAGCCTTTTGCGAGGGGCCATACTCCACGACTATTTTCTTTACGACTGGCACTCACACAAAGGATTTCCCTGCACACACGGATTTACACATCCTTTCAGGGCCTTGAAAAATGCAAAAGAAGATTTCTTGCTAAATGCACGAGAAGTAGACATCATTGTCCATCACATGTTTCCTCTCGTGCCGATTCCACCCTTTACAAAAGAAGGCTGGATTGTCTGCCTTGCAGATAAAATTTGTGCAGTATACGAAACCTTCTTTGCACGGGCATCTGCAAGACGAGAATAAAGGAGCACTGTTTTGCACGAAAAACACATTCACCGCATAAAGATTACCGCAATCCGCAAGGCAGACTACAAAGACTTGCAGGAACAATACGAAAACCCCATTCAGCATGCATGTGACATCACCGAAGGTCAAGTATTCATTGCAAACGGCGGGCAACGTCCAAAAAATATGTGTGAATCTGCATGGGAAA
>JAFVDR010000107.1 GCA_017476165.1 Treponema sp.
GCCCTTGCAAATAAAAATGGAACGGCTATAATGATTGGACATGTAGACAAGTCCGTACATGTCCTGCCGGATTTGCTCATGGACATGTATCCGTATCTTACAGAGAAGGGATATACACTCGAAGTTCCTTCCCACTTAAAATAGAGGTTTTTGCGTATGAAAGTCTTAGGAATAGAAAGTTCTTGTGATGAAACAGCTGCCGCAATAGTAGAAGACGGCCACACAATTTTAAGCAATGTAGTTGCCACGCAAATTCCTTTTCACCAGATTTATAAAGGCGTTGTCCCAGAAATTGCCAGCCGAAAACATGCCGAATGGATTTTGCCAGTTGTAAGGCAGGCCTTGAGCGAAGCAAACCTTACGCTTGATGACATTGATGCGATTGCCGCAACAAACCGCCCCGGTCTGATGGGAGCTTTGCTTGTAGGACTCACGTTTGGCAAGACTCTTGCATGGTCTGTCGGAAAACCTTTTATTGCAGTAAACCACATGCTTGGTCACATGTATGCAGCCCACCTGGTAAATGACATCCAGTACCCGTACATAGGGCTTTTGGTGAGCGGCGGACACAGCATCATTGCCCGCGTGGACGGCGTTGACCAGCTGGAGGTGCTCGGTACGACAATCGATGACAGCGTGGGCGAAGCCTTTGACAAGGTTGCAAAGTATTATGACTTGGGCTACCCAGGAGGAGTCATTATTGATAATCTTGCAAAAAAAGGCGACCCAAAGGCATTCAGCTTTCCTGTTCCAAAAATGGACAAGGGAGACCACCGTTACGATGTATCGTTCAGCGGATTAAAGACTGCCGTAATTCATCAGGCTGACATGTTCCTTAACGATGGCTACGAAAAGTCTGTGGAAAACATAGCAGCTTCGTTTCAGGAGACGGCATGTAAGACGCTCGTCTCGCGCCTGATGCGGGCCGTGCAGGACACGGGGCTTACCACGGTGGTGGCAGGCGGCGGTGTTGCAGCAAACTCTCGGTTAAGGGCTATGCTTGCAGAACACAAGGAGCTGGAGTGCATTTTTCCTCCATTAAAGCTGTGCGGAGACAATGGAGCCATGATTGCAGGCGTTGCATATCATTTCTTAAAGCGCGGTGAGACTTCGCCCCTCAACACAACGGCTTGTGCACGCATTCCGCAGTTCAAGCGAGGGCTTGCAAACTTAGAGTCTTTCGGTAGAAGATAGGAAAAATAGAATAGAAAGGACTCAAGAGAAACACAGAAGAACAAAAAAAAGCGGTGCCGACCTACATTCAGGGGCAGCACCGTATTGTACAGAAAAGCTAGACAGGCTTATGGTTTAGGGCGGAAATAGTAGGAAACACCTCCGACAGCAGCAGCGAGTTTTGTATAATCAATAGATGAAGCAGAAATATCATCCTCCATGACAACATCATCGGATGCTCTCACAAGCTGCCATGCTCCTGAGTTCGCAAATGTTATATTCGTAGTTGATGCAAACTGGATAGCTCCAAGGTAAGTTACGCTGGCTGGAATGTTAACGCTTGAAACATTGCAACCGGCGAATGCGGCCCAGCCTATTTTAGTAAGGGAATCTGGAAGTGAAAGGGAACCGGTAAGTTTGCTTAGATTAAATGCCCGGCCTCCAATTTCTGTTACGCCATTTGGAATTGAAATGCTTGTAATATTACACCCTACAAAAGCACCTGCTCCGATAGTTTGAACGCCACTCGGGAAAGAAAATCCTGTAAGATAGGCACAACTACCAAAAGAAGATTCTGGAATCTCAGTCATGGAACTTGCCGACAAATCAATGTTTGCATAGATTTCTTTTGTATTCAGTTTTGTTTTTATGGAACTTATCTGAGTCGCCGTTATTGATGAATCTGTAATCGTTATATCGTAAGCTGTTGCAATCGTATTGTTAGGCTTAAATTCTGTGGCAAGGAAGTCTGTTATTGTTCCTGTAAATTTTGTGCACTGCCACTTTGCATAATAAGTTTTAACACCTTTTGTACCTACAGGAATGGAAGTTACCTTCTTTGACGCTGTAAAAGCGGCATCTTCATACCAGCCTTCCAAAGAGTAATCGCATCCGCTAATGCCTGTTGCTGTTGGAGCTGGTAATGCAGACATTCCAATCTGTGAGTCATACGTATTATAAGACGAGGCAACCGTTACACTTGATATATTTGTTGTCCACGTAATGTCATATATAGTAGAATCAAAAACAGCATACAGATTTTTATCACTGGTTATGCCAGAACTAAAATCAAACCGTGCAGAACTTGACGTTGCAGCAGAGTCCGCCGTCCAGTAAGAGAACAACTTTCCTGTGGCAGTAGGCACAGACGAAGGCTTTGCTACCGCAAAGCCTTCAGAAGCCTGCGATGTTGCGAATGGAGCAGAATCTGTACTGGCCTTGTAAAAATTTACCGTGTACCAGTTGAGCATTTTTAGTTTTATCTTAACGTTTTTTGTTACGTTTGGTTCAATGTCTACAGTTGCAGTCCCCTTTGCGGTTACAGTTCCGTCTGACTTTTTTGCAAATGCCACTACATCGTAATTTCCAACTGGAATATTTTCAAATTTCAGAGTTTCTCCGTTGCCACACGATTTAGAAGCTTTATAGTGTGAAGATTCTATTGTTACAGAAAATGTGTTGAGGTTGGAAGCATCTTCTTTATCATAGGCTGCTCGTCCTGTAGGTATTGATATGCATAAAGAGGCCGCTTCGCCGTTACTTCCGTCGCCACTGGCTCCTCCAGCACAAGACATGATACAAATGCTTACTACTATGCATAAGGTAAGAATAAAGGGTCTTGTTAAAAAATTTAAGATTACCCCCCCCCATTTCTTAATTCATACTTTAAATAAAGTTTGTTCATAAGCTTTTCTCCTTAATAAAAAAGTTTACTTTTATGCAGAAACATTAAAATTGTTTTTCAATTTTTATTTTATAACAAGTTTTTTTATTTTGTCAATTAAATTTGGATTTTATAGCAAAACCTCTATTAACAACAGAGACAAACGAAGGCTACGAAAAGACTACGGAAAACATTGCGGCAGCCTTTCAGGAAACAGCATGTAAAACTCTGGCATCCCGCTTGCTAAGGGCTGTAGAAGATACTGGGCTGACTAAAGTTGTTGCTGGCGGCGGTGTTGCGGCAAACTCTCGGTTAAGGGCAATGCTTGCAGAACACAAGGAGCTGGAGTGCATTTTTCCTCCGTTAAAGCTGTGCGGAGACAACGGTGCCATGATTGCAGGCGTTGCATACCACTTCTTAAAGCGCGGAGACCGCTCACCTTTAAACACAACGGCTTGTGCACGCATTCCGCAGTTCAAGCGCGGGCTTGCAAACTTAGAATCTTTCGGTAGAAGATAGAAAAAACAGCATAAAAAATGACTCGACAGACTCGACACCATCATGTCGAGTGACTCGACAAAAACTCATCGAGTGACTCGACAGAAATGCAAGTCGGGTATATACTGTAATACATGGCAATTCCTGTAAATATAGAAGATTTAATCAACCAAAGAACCGTTGAGTCTACTCGCATAGAGTATAAGGAAAGCTTTAATCCTGAGCCTATAATAAGAAGCATCTGTGCATTTGCCAATGACATAGACAATATTGGCGGTGGCTATATCATTATAGGCATAGAAGAAGAAAACGGTTTCCCAAAATATCCCCTAAAAGGTGTCAACAAGGAAAGCATAGACGGAACACTCAAAAAACTCAGGGAGTATTGCCATTTCATAGAACCGCTATACGAGCCTGTTGTAGAACCAGTATTTTATAAAGGCGTGTATCTTATTGTAATCTGGATTTCAGGTGGCTACGGAAGACCCTATAAAGCGCCAAAGGACGCAAACAACAAGCAGTCTGTAAAATATTACTATATAAGAAAATTTTCAAGCACAGTCATAGCGTCTCCTGAAGAAGAAAAGGAACTGTTTTATGCTTCAACAAGCATACCTTTCGACGACAGACCAAACCTTGCCGCAGAATTAGAAGATTTAGACATAGGTCTTATACGAGGACATTTAAAGGAAATTGGAAGTTCGCTATATGAACATTCTGACAAACTTGATTTAAAGACATTGTGTAATGACATGCAGATAGCAGGAGGTCCTCCAGAACGATTAAAGCCTTTGAATGTAGGAATATTGATGTTCTGTGAGCATCCCGAAAAATACTTCCGGTATGCAAGAATCGAGATTGTTGACATTCCTGATCCGACAGGAACGGACATGGTTGAAAAGACTTTTTCAGGACCAATCCAGAGGCAGCTTAAGGATGCATTGTCATATATTAAGAATTATGTGCTAAAGGATGCCACTGTAAAAATAGAAAACCAGGCAGAGGCATTAAAGATTTCAAACTATCCGTTTGATGCTGTCGAAGAGATTCTTGCAAATGCAGTGTATCACCGCTCATATCAGATAAGTGAGCCTATTACGGTCAGAATAACTCCTTCATGTATGGAAATAACCAGTTTTCCTGGATTTGACAGAAGCATAACGGAAAGTTCCATTGCCAACGAAGACATAAGAGCAAGAATGTACAGGAACAGAAGGATTGGAGACTTTCTGAAAGAGCTTAGGCTCATCGAGGGCAGAAATACAGGATTTCCAAATGCAAGAAAAGCACTTGAAGCAAACGGTTCTCCAAAATTAAAGTTTGTAATGAACCCAGAGAGAGATTATCTTTCCGTCATAATTCCCGTACATGAGTATTTTACAAATAAAAAAAACAAAAACGAAGAATACGAAGACAGAATAGTGAACATGCTGAGCGAAAAACCCCTTTCACTTACAGAACTTTCTCATGCAATGGGATACAAAGGTATAACGTCCAAACTGAAAAAGACTGTAGACAGCATGATTGAGCGAAAAATACTTGCAGTCATACTGGGAGAAAACAATAAGCCGAAGATTCGTGCAAACAAGTAGGAAAAACAGCATAAAAAAACTGCCCCCGAAGGGGCAGAAAGTTATACATCATGGTGCAACACGCACATAGCGATATACTGTAGCACCCGAGCTATATTTAATATCATCTGGTCCAAGAACAACATTTTCTTCGATCATAGTATCACCCTGATATTTCGTCCATGAATTATTACCTTCAAAAGTAATGTTGAAATACTTGGACTTCTCAAAAGACGTAGAATATATTTCAGTTACGGAAGCCGGGATATTCTTGACACTGGCACCAATGCCCAAACCGCCTATGCTCATGAAAGCCAGATCACCAATTTTACGGAGATTTGTAAGTGATGCAATACTGAACGACCCCATACTTGAAGCATTAATAGCCCTTTCTCCGATTTCCTCAAGACCAGTCGGGAACTTCAGGTCCAAATTTCTAGAATTATAGAATGCCTGCTTTCCTATTTTGGTTACAGTATCAGGCAACCTTACAGTTTTAAGATTCCCTGCACAAGAAACATTAGTTGTTTTAAAAGCGTATTCAGGTATCTCCGTAAGAGTTCCTTGAAGTGTCAGGTTAAAAGGCTTGAGAGATGAGAACTCATTCAGATGGGCCGTAAAGCTGCTAAAGTTTTCGTCACTAACATCTGTTAGGGTTATGGTACGAGTACCAGAAGTTGTAGTGTCTAATGTCGCTGCAAGGAATTCCTCCACAGTACCAGTAAAGCTTACGTAAATCCACTTTGCATAAATAGTA
>JAFVDR010000108.1 GCA_017476165.1 Treponema sp.
AAGAACCACAGGAGAAAAATCCGTGGATGAAGATGGAAATGAATATTCTGTCTTGGATAAGAAATTCGTTTCTCAAAAAAGCGGCTGCGGCGATGTAGATTTCGATTCTCTTATTGAGTTGGAGGGGTTGGATTCCTGCGTTGAAAAAATAAATGACGCTTACTTAAATTCGCAGGATCGGACAAAACAATATCTGTCTGCGCCTATAACGAGGCAGTTTCTGTATGAGATAGAAAGAGCAAACATAGAAATGGAAAGAGCACTTAACTTAATCTGGAAAAAGCCATTTGCAGAAACACAAGATGCGAGGAAAGTCATTGAGCTTTTTCAGAAAAACGAGCTGCCAACTCAAGAAGAGGTTGCTTCATGGTTCGGCAAAGATAAAACCGATGCAAGCAGAACGATGAAAAAGTTCTTGAAAAAATCAGAAATGAATGTAGCTCGTCCTTGATACTTGAATCAGCTTGTTGTCAATACGAACAACTGCATGTTAAAGGTTGTGACAGTGTTGTCCCAGTCTGGCAGGTTCTACCTTTTATTCAATATCTTCAATGAGGATTTGCTCGAAAAAGGTGTGGTGTCAGTTTTGACGTTTTACTTTTTTGTTTAGGTGTCATTTTGAGCGGTTCGTGTTGATTTTTTGCCCTTGTTTTGATACAATTCGTTGTATGAACGGTATATATGCGAGCCGCAAAATAGACAAGGTTTTGCTTAATTGGAAAAATGAGAATAATAGAAAACCCTTGCTCTTAAGAGGAGCCAGACAAGTTGGAAAGACATCTGCTGTCAGAGAGCTTGCAAAATCATTTGAGTATTACATTGAAATTGATTTTTTAAATGCAGAGAACGCTGATATTGAAAAACTGTTTTTAGAAAATTCCTCTATTCAGGATTTATGTCAGAAAATAGCCATAATAAAAAACATTCCCATTCAGGAAGAAAAGACACTTTTGTTTTTAGATGAAATTCAGGCTTGTCCTAAAGCTATTGAACGGCTCCGGTATTTTTATGAGCAGTTTCCTTCTCTTCATGTGATTGCTGCAGGAAGTTTATTGGAATTTGCATTGGAAGAATTGCCGTCTTTTGGAGTTGGGCGTATACGCTCGCTTTTTATGTATCCGCTGTGCTTTGAAGAATTTCTGGACTTTCAAAATTTAGCTTTGCTTAAAAATGAATTATCCAAATCATCGCCAAAAAATCCGCTACCTGAAGTCTTTCATCAAAAACTTTTGCAGGAATTGCGCAATTTTTTAATTCTTGGAGGAATGCCAGAAGTAGTAGCTGTATGGTGTAAAAATCATAATTTTTTGGAATGCCGACAGATTCAAAACGATCTGTTACTTTCATACAATGATGATTTTTCAAAATACAGAAAAAGAATTCCGTCTGCACGCATTCAAGAAGTTTTCCGCTCGGTTGCAGAACAGGGACAGGGGAAATTTGTTTATAAACGAGTTAATCCAAACTTGCGCGCGGAGCAAATAAAAGCTGCTCTGGAAACATTAGTTCTGGCAGGTCTTGTTTATCCTGTGACTCATTCATCATCAAATGGCATACCCCTAGGGGCTGAAATTCGAGAAGATTACAGACGGATGATTTATTTTGATACAGGTCTTTTGCAACGCCAGCTTGGATTAAAAGCCGAAGACATTCTTGTGTCTGATGATTTTGATGTCATAAACAAAGGTGCAATTGCGGAAACGTTTGTTGGAACTGAACTTATTAAGGCTGCATCATTTTATGAAAAGGCCGAATTGTTCTGCTGGCACAGGGAAGATGCAAGAAGCAATGCAGAGGTTGATTATGTCATTCAAAAAAATGAAGATATAATTCCAATTGAAGTAAAGGCGAGCAAAAAAGGTTCTATGCAAAGCTTGCGGCAATTTTTGGCCTTAAAAAAACGTCCGTATGGAATTAGAACTTCGCTAGAAAACTTTTGTGAATATAATGATATAAAAGTTTATCCTTTGTATGCAATAAGGAATGTAGTTTAAAAAATCAAAAATATCCTATGGTGAGAACTTTTTAGATTTGTGCAAGAATCGTGCAAAACATATTGCAGAAATTGTTCTTTTATGCTATCATTGCTGATACTGCCACCGGGTAGGGACTTTCCGCACTTATACCGATTAGTCCAGGTCTCATCGTTAGGTCTTTGAAGAGGAGACAATATGCTGCAAGGAGACTGAAATGTTCGGTTACGTTTGGCCATTGGCTGTCATTGTTGTTTCAAATGTTGTCTATCAAATTTGTGCAAAGGCAATACCGTCTCAGATGAATACCTATTCATCCATGACCGTTACCTATGCTGTTGCTACAATCTTTTCATTCATTGCGTTTCTTGTTTCGTCAAAAGGCTCTAACCTGCTCAAGGAATTTTCGTATGCAAACTGGGCGACTGTCGTTTTGGGAATCGTCATTACAGGCTTGGAAGTGGGATTTATTTTTGCCTATAAAGCAGGATGGAAGGTCAGCACCCTTTCTGTTGTTGCGAATGCATTCCTTGCAGTGGCTCTGCTCTTTGTAGCTCTTTTCCTGTATCATGAACAGATTGAATGGACAAAAATAGCAGGTGTTTTCATCTGCCTTGTGGGCCTGTGGTTCATCAATAAATAAAGGCACCGCCGAAAATGCATCGTTTTCGGTCGCGCTATTTTATCGAGTGTTCTCTCACGGTACGTTTCAACCCATCACCATGTTTCGTACCTTTTTCCTGTGTCAAGTTCAGACAGGATGTGCATTTCCTTTTCTGACAGTGAAAAATCCCACACAGCATAGTTTTCCGCAATGTGTTCAGGATTTGAGCTGCCGGGGATTGCAATGTATCCTGCCTGTATGTGCCAGCGTACAATGACTTGGGCTGCGGTCTTTTTATGTGCAGAGGCTATTTGCAGTACGGTGGAATAGTGCAAGTGTTCTGCGGTGTGCTCCCGGCCTCCGAATGGATAGTAGCTTTCTATATATATGCCTTTTTGTGCAGCCCATCTGTACAAATCCTTGTTTTGATATTTCAAATGATTTTCGTTTTGAATGACCGAAGGTGGAATTTCAAAATCGTGAACAAAATGATTGACCGTTTCTTTCGTGTAGAAATTGGAAATACCGATGGAACGGATTTTGCCTTCTTTTACCCCACGAATCATGGCTTTGTATACATTGTCGTCTGTTTTTCGGGATCCATGCTGATGGAGCAGGCACAAATCGATGTATTCAACTCCCAGCTTTTGCAGGGAGTCGTCAATGTCTGATTCCGGTGAGCTGCTCCATGGAACGATTTTTGTGGTAATGAAAATGTCACTCCTTTTGCAAATTCCATTGTGAATTGCTCTTGCAACAGCTTTTCCCACAGCAGTCTCGTTGCCGTAATATCGTGCCGTATCAATCAGCCGATATCCTGCTGTGAGTGCCACATACACCGATTCTTCGCAGGTTGTTCCTGTGAGCGTCCATGTACCCAGTCCCAAAACCGGAATGTCGTAGCCAGAGTTGAGCCTGACAGTCTTGGAAATCTGCGAAGGGGCTGCTGCCAGCATGCAGACAGCCATTATGCATTGTGCCATAAGAACGGTAATTGTTTTTTTCATGTATCCTTACTGTCCAAAATACTTGTTAAAGAATGAAACAAGTCTGTCAAAGGGTATATAGTTTTTGTCTCCCCCATCGTACAGGTCGGTATGATTTGCACCTGGCACAATGACAAGTTCCTTGTTGTCTCCGGTCAGACGTTTGAATGCATCTTCGCCAAAGTAGCGGCTGTGGGCTTTTTCACCATGAAGAATCATGACTGCACTCCGAATTTCATCGGAATAGGCAAGCAGCTTTGTGTTCAAGAGTGATGTTCCTGCACTGATAGCCCATCCTCCGTTGGAATTTAGGCTGCGTTCATGATAGCCGCGAGGTGTCTTGTAGTAGTCGTAGTAATCTTTTACAAAGTATGGTGCATCGGCAGGAAGTGGAGCAACGACACCGCCACCAGTCGAATATGTTCCGCTCTTAAAATCTTTTGTGCGCTGCATCATAAGGGCTTTTCGTGCTTCGTAGCGTGCATCGGCATTGTTTGCACTGTCAAAATAGCCGTTTGCCGTTACGCGGCTCATGTCGTACATGGTTGCTGCTACGGTAGCCTTTATCCTTGTGTCAATGGCGGCGGCATTCAATGCCATTCCGCCCCAACCGCATATTCCGATGATGCCTATTTTTTCAGGGTCACTGTCGGCCTGTGTCGAAAGAAAATCGACTGCCGCCATAAAGTCTTCTGTATTGATGTCCGGACTATTCATGTAGCGCGGTTCGCCGCCAGATTCCCCTGTAAACGATGGG
>JAFVDR010000010.1 GCA_017476165.1 Treponema sp.
TCCTGCTCTTGAAATTCCTGAAGGTGATGTTCTTGAAATAAAAGAAAAACTGTTTTTGACGCAAATAAATGATATTTATTTTAACTTTGAACGCTATAAAGACAAGACGATTGTAGTAGAAGGAATGTTTACCTATCTTGTTTCGTATATTGATGAGTCGCAGTTTCCTGCCGTATACAGGCGTGGACCTGGATGTTGCGGAAATGACGGATGGGGCGGATTTATGCTCGACTGGAAGGGGATGTTCCCTGAACCGGAAGCCTGGATAAAAGTAATTGGGAAACCGGTCGTAAAAGAATACAAAGGGTATCAGGATTTGTACCTTGAAGTTCAGTCTTTGGAAGTGAAGGCGGAGCGAGGTAAAGAGTTCGTTGTGAATTAGTTTTGTGGGGGATGGAAATGGAACTGCTTTCTTGTGAACATCTGAGTGTTTCGTATGAAGGAAGACCCGCGTTAACGGATATTTCTTTTTCTGTTGAAGAAGGTGATTATATCTGTGTGCTTGGTGAAAACGGAGCTGGAAAAAGTACTCTGATAAAGACCTTGCTTGGATTGAAACGAGCTGAATCTGGACGTATTGATTTTTTGAACGGATTTCGTCAGAAATATGTAGGTTATTTGCCTCAGCAGCAGACGGTAAAGAAAGATTTTCCTGCAAGTGTCTGGGAAGTAGTCATTTCTGGAAATGAGAACTCCCTGGGCTTCCGGCCTTTCTTTGATGCATCACATAAAAAAATAACCGAAGAAAACTTGAAAAAGCTTGGTATTTATGATTTGAAGGACAAGGGGTTTCGTGAACTGTCCGGTGGACAGCAGCAGAGGGTTTTACTGTGCAGGGCATTGTGTGCAACGAAAAAACTGCTCATCCTTGATGAGCCTGCAAGCGGCCTTGACCCTGTAGCAACGGCAGAATTGTATTCCATTATAAAGTCTCTCAATGAAAAGGATTGCATTACCGTGATTATGATAAGCCATGACACGGAATGTACACGAAAGTATGCCAAGAAAATCCTGCACCTTGCAACACGGCAGGTGTTTTTTGGTTCCAAGGAAGACTATTTGAGCACAGACATTGGCAAACGATTTCTGGAGGAAGTGCAATGATTGATTTTTTTGTAGAAATGTTTTCTTTTCCGTTTATGGTTCGTGCATTCATTGTGGGAACCCTTATTGCCTTGTGTTCATCCGTACTTGGTGTCAGCTTGATTTTAAAACGATATTCCATGATTGGAGACGGCTTGAGCCATGTGGGCTTTGGTGCAATTGCAATAGCAAAGGTTCTTAACGTAGACCCTCTTGCGGCCTGCATTCCTGTCGTTACTGCAAGTTCAATTCTTTTGCTGTGGCTAAAGTCTTCCAGCAAGATAAAGGGTGATGCTGCAACGGCATTGATTTCTACAACTGCACTGGCTTTAGGAGTCATGGTTATTTCTGTTACAACGGGAATGAATACTGATGTATGCAACTATCTTTTCGGAAGCATTTTGAGCATGAGCAGAACCGATGTTCATTTAAGCATCGGCATTTCAATAGCTGTCATTGTTCTTTTCATATTATTTTACAACAGAATTTTTGCAGTTACCTTTGACGAAACATTTGCTGCCGCAACAGGAACAAAAATAAAAGTGTTCAATCTTTTGATTGCAATCCTTACATCCCTTGTCATTGTAGTTGGAATGAGGATGATTGGCGCACTGCTTATTTCCAGCTTGATTGTAGTTCCTGCTTTGGGAGCAATGAGGGTGTGCAAACGATTCAAGTCTGTTGTCATTGTAAGCGCAATCATCAGCGTATTGTGCTTGTGGTGCGGACTCATTGTTTCGTATCAGGCTGCATTTCCGACAGGTGCAAGTATTGTCTGCTGCGATTTGATTGTGTTTGCAGTATTGACGATTGTCAGCAAGGTACGGGCTAGATAGATACAACTATCTTAAAAGTCGATGCGAACTTCTATTTCGTCCTTTGCTATAAGAGAGTCCGGGGAAACTTCGCATTCTATGGCAATGATTTTTACTCCTTCTTTTCTGGCAACTTTTAGGGCTTCTGCAAAGTCTGCGTGGGTATTCCTGTTCGGAGTAAAGTATTTGCATCCAGTCATTTGAACGATGATTAAAATCATACATTCATACTGTCCGCTTTGCGAAAGTTCTGTTAGTTCCTTTACGTGCTTGAGTCCGCGGAGCGTTGGAGCATCGGGAAAGAGGGCAATGCCATCCTTTTCCAGCGTACAGCCTTTTACTTCAATAAGTACTTTGTGACAACAGTTTGTTTCATCATCATATTCTGCATAAAAATCAAAGCGAGAATGTCCTTTCGTGTGTTCTGCTTTTAAAAGCTTGATATGAGGAAATCGTTTTTTATTCTGACAAATCCATTCTGCTGCTACTTTGTTTGGAGCTTGGCTGTCCATGTTGATGAGGAGTGTTTGTTGCATAGGTATGTGTGTTTGAAAATGCGTGCAGGTTTGTGGTAGTGCAGGATTTATTGTAGGGGATGACCTTTGCGATTTTGTGGATTTTTCAACTGCAATCAAATCGTATTTTGTCTTTCGTGAGGGATTGTCACTTTCTTCAAGATAGACGACAGAGTTTGGTACAAGTAGTTCATTGCAGCGACCTGTATTTTTTACATGTACGGTTTCATTTTTGCCGTTCATCATAACATGGGCAATGAAACGGTTAGGACGGTTGAGGAAGATTGCTTTATGGATGTTGGAGTAGTGCATGAAGAAATTATAGCATGAATGTTTTAATTCTGTGTTCAAAATAATCAAGGAAGACGGTAAAAATAGAATTTTTTCGAAGCGATCGTAAGATATTTTTCGACTGAGTGACATACCCATTTCGGATGAGTGACGAACTAGTATCGAATGAATGACAAATCCATTTCAAGTGAGTGATGGAATAGTGCCTAGTGAGTGACAAAATAGTGCTTGCCGTGTGATGCAGGCAGTGTGGATGATTTACACACAAGATGCATTTATATAAAATTTTCTCTCACACTTGTTGATAGAGCTCCCATTATTTTCTAAATTCATAACTATCTAAGATCTGTCCATTTAATAGATTTTTTAAGTTCTTCCAGTCAGGCATGTATTTATCCATCACCGCGACAAAATCTTTTCCGTGATTCAGCACCTTTAAATGAATCAATTCATGCAGAATAATATATTCCAGACATTCCAATGGTTTTTCTACCATCTGCAGATTTATCCAGATTCTTTTTGCCTTTGAATTACAAGTTCCCCAGCGGGTAAGCATATATTTTGTCTGAAACGAATCGCAATAAAGACCTGTTGTTTCTTCCCATTTTGGAATAAGCCTGTTTAATTGTTCAATTAAAATCTTTCTAAACTCTTCACGAACAAAACGTTCTCTTTGTTCTGAAGTAGATTCTGCTTTCATTTCCAGAATGATTTTGTTGCCGTCAATCTTAAAAGCACGTTTTTGAGAAGGCTTAA
>JAFVDR010000109.1 GCA_017476165.1 Treponema sp.
CTTCATCATTTGCTGATACTTCAGGAACCATCATTTCTGATGACATCTGAGTTTCCATTTCCTTTTCTAGCTTCCGCTGTTCCAGAATCTCATTCATTCGAGCATCAAGATCTGCATAATCATGTGATGACAGCTTTATGTTCTGATATGTACGCATACCCGTTCCTGCAGGAATCATGTGACCGATAATGACATTTTCCTTTAGACCATGCAGATGATCTACAGCGCCGGCGATAGCGGCATTCGTCAGAACCTTTGTCGTTTCCTGGAATGAAGAAGCAGAAATAAACGAATCTGTTGCAAGAGCAGCTTTCGTAATACCCTGGAACATTGGGCTAGCCACAGCCGGCTGACCACCTTCTGCCATGACGCGCTCATTTTCCTTATGGAATTCATACTTGCCAACCTGCTGACCAAAGATGAACTTTGTATCGCCGACAGAACGAATTTCAACCTTTCTAAGCATCTGGCGGATGATGATACCAATATGCTTGTCATTGATTGCAACACCCTGTGCACGGTAAACAGACTGAATCTGATCCATAAGGAAGTTCTGCAATTCATTTTCACCAAGAATTGCAAGAACATCGCGTGGATCGGCAGAACCGTCACAAAGCATTTCGCCAGCTTTTACATGGTCGCCATCACGAACAAGAAGACGCTTCGTCATTGGAACAAGATGGTCAAACTTCTTTCCATACTCGTCCAAAACCTGAATGCAACGCTTTCCCTTAACAATCTTGTCAAATTTAACTGTACCAGAAATCTGAGCAAGAACAGTAGGATTCTTTGGTTTTCGGGCTTCAAACAACTCAGAAACACGAGGAAGACCAAGCGTAATATCATTAGCCTTTGTAGCAGCCTTTGGAATCGTAGCAAGAACTTTTCCAGCAACAACAGGATCCATATTCTGAACCTGCAGCAATGCTCCCGTAGGCAGATAATATGTTCCCAATTCGTTACCAGCATCATCAGTAACAACAATGCGAGGTTGCTTTGTATCAAGGTGAAGGTCTGTTACCTCACGACGAACATTACCAGTCTGTACATCTGTCGTTTCAATGAGGGTTTCACCCTGAACAACATCTTCCCAGTGAGCAACACCGGAAACTTCTGCAATGATAGGTTCGTTATACTGTTCAAACTCTCCAACAGGAACAGATGCTTTTGCCGTACAGTCTGCATGTACAAAGGAAGAATAGATGACAGAACCGTTTTCAATCATGATTTCCTGATCATTACTGATAAGATACAGAACATCAGCCTTAATCAGAATGCGTCCATCATCAGAGGCCTTAACATCCGAACCATCCTTTGAAAAAATTACAGAACCTTTACGAACGCGCTTGCCATCTTCAACAACAACCTTTCCACCAGCAATGTTATAACTGTTAAACAGTTTTGTTACAACCATGGAACCGCGTCGAGTAAACAGCCAGTCGCCGTTTTCCTTTACAACATGAGTACCTTCTACACTCTTAATGTAAACATCATACTTCATGGTAATGTGATTGTCAGAAGCAGTAGTATCCGCAGCACCACCCGTATGGAATGTACGGAGCGTCAGCTGTGTACCAGGCTGACCGATAGACTGGGCAGCAATAGTACCGACAGCCTCTCCAATCTCAACAATCTTATTGCGTGCAAGATCTTTTCCGTAACACTTTACACAGATGCCGTACTTGCTTTCACATGTCAATACAGTACGAAGCTTAACCTTTTCAACACCTGCCTTATCAATTTTTTCTGCAAGAGCCTCATCAATGTACTGGTTTACATCACAAAGCAATTCACCGCTATATGGATCAAGGACACGTTCAATTGAATAATGTCCTGCAATGCGAGAAGCCAAAGATTCTATAACGGAATCACCATCTTTAATCGCTGTATAGTCAATACCGTTAATAGTTCCACAGTCATCTTCATTGACAACAACATTCTGAGAAACATCTACCAGACGACGTGTCATGTAACCAGCGTCAGCAGTCTTCAAAGCAGTATCAGACAATCCCTTTCGGGCACCGTTTGTTGAAATGAAGAACTCAATAACAGACAAGCCTTCCTTAAAGTTTGCCTTGATAGGAAGCTCAATGATATCTCCGTTAGGCTTCTGCATCAATCCACGCATTGCAGCCAGCTGAGAAATCTGTTTTTTAGAACCACGAGCACCAGAATGAGCCATCATGTAGATAGTATTAAATCCATCACGATGAACCTCAAGGTTCTTCATCATAAGATCTGTAAGGGTATCATTTGTTTTTTCCCAAACTTCAGTAACCCTCTTATAGCGTTCATCTCCAGTAATCGTACCGTCCGACCACTGCTTTACAATTGCCTCAACTTCCTTGTTGGCCTTATCGACCATGCCTTTCTTTTCTTCTGGAACAAGGATATCTTCCATGGAAAGGGTTGCACCAACGAATGTTGCATTCTTATAACCACACTCCTTGATTGCATCGAGCATTCTGATAGTAAGCCATGCTCCCTTTGAATGGTATACATCTTCAATCATAGATTTAAGCTTTTTATCGCCCATCTGTTCATTGTAATACTCAACTTCTTCCGGCATTGCTTCATTAAAGCGCAATCGACCAGCAGAAGTAAGGAGATACTTCTTGCCATTTGCTTCAGTTACGACACCCTTGTTTCCATGAACGTCTTTTGCAACAGCATCACAATGAATCTTTATTTCTGCCTGCCATTCAATAGCACCAGAAGATGCTGCAAGGCGTACTTCATCAGCAGAACTGAACAGCTTATATCGCAACTCTCCAGTCTTTTCATCTTTTACAGGGCCACCCTTTGCATTCGGCTTGATGGATGTCATGTAATAGATTCCAAGAACCATGTCCTGAGACGGAGCAACAATCGTTTTTCCATTTGCCGGGTCAAGAAGGTTTCTCGCAGAAAGCATGAGTGTCCAGCATTCCATTTGAGCAGCCTGCGTCAGAGGAACATGGATAGCCATCTGGTCTCCATCAAAGTCTGCATTAAATGCCTTACAGGCAAGAGGATGCAGCTTCAATGCCTTTCCAGGTACAAGAACTGGTTCAAATGCCTGGATACCAAGACGGTGAAGCGTAGGAGCTCGGTTAAGCATGACAGGATGCTCGCGAACAACCTCATCAAGAACTGCATACACTTCAGCAGCTTCACTTTCTACAAGCATCTTTGCCTTTTTAATGTTAAAGACAACGCCTTTGTCTACAAGCTTCTTCATGATGAACGGCTTAAACAGTTCCAAAGCCATCTTTTCAGGAAGACCACACTGCCACAGTTTCAATTCAGGACCTACGACTATAACTGAACGTCCAGAATAGTCAACGCGTTTACCAAGCAAGTTCTGGCGGAATCGTCCCTGCTTTCCTTTGAGCATGTCACTGATAGATTTGAGAGGACGGTTTGAAGCGCCCTTTACAACACGCTGCTTGCGCTTTGTATTATCAAAGAGAGCATCAACCGCCTCCTGAAGCATGCGCTTTTCGTTGCGGATAATGATGTCCGGAGCAGAAAGGCTCTGAAGTCTCTTAAGACGATTATTGCGGTTAATGACCCTTCGGTACAAGTCATTCAAGTCGGACGTAGCAAAACGTCCACCATCAAGCTGAACCATAGGACGCAATTCTGGAGGAATAACAGGAATGACATCAAGAACCATCCAGCTCGCTTTGTTTCCCGAAGAGCGGAAATTTTCAACAATCTCAATGCGCTTCAAAAGACGTTTGTCAGACTTGTCACCCTTTTCTATCATCTTTGCACGCAATTCTGCTGCAAGTTCATCAAGATCCAAGTTTTCCAAAAGCGTTTTTATGGCTTCTGCACCCATGCCTGCTGTAAATGAACCGCCATATCGTTCTTGCGCCTGCATGTACTCATCTTCAGTCAAAAGCTGATTCTTTTCCAAATCAGTATCGCCCGGATCAATGACAATGTATTTTTCATAGTACAGAACAGAACGAAGGCTTGCCACTTGCAAATCAAGCAAAAGACCCATGCGGCTTGGTACAGAATGATAGTACCAAATGTGGCTTACAGGAGCTGCAAGCTCAATGTGTCCAGTTCTTTCACGGCGAACTTTAAAGTGAGTAACTTCAACGCCACAGCGGTCACAGATAACACCCTTGTAACGAATGCTCTTGAATTTTCCACAGTAGCATTCCCACTCTTTTGTCGTTCCAAAAATGCGTTCGCAGAAAAGACCGTCACGCTCAGGACGAAGAGTTCGATAATTTATAGTTTCTGGTTTCTTGACCTCGCCATAAGACCACTGTCTGATGGCTTCCGGTGAAGCAATTTTAATCTGAAGACTGGCAAAATCCTTAATATCACGCATTGTCGCTCTCCTTATCAAAACCCTGACCATTCTTGTCAATCAATTCCTGGTCACGTTCAGTAAGCGCAATCTGCTTACCCTTATCATCATAAATGCTAAAATCCAATGCAAGGCCGCGCATTTCCTGAACCAAAACGTTAAATGACTCAGGAACTCCAATAGGAGCACTCGGATCACCTTTTACGATTGACTCGTACACCTTTGAACGACCATTCATATCATCAGACTTTATAGTCATCATTTCCTGCAACGTATTTGCAGCACCATAAGCTTCAAGAGCCCAAACTTCCATTTCTCCCAAACGCTGACCACCAAACTGAGCCTTACCGCCAAGAGGTTGCTGCGTAACAAGAGAATAAGGACCAGTTGAACGAGCATGCATCTTGTCGTCAACCAAGTGGTGCAACTTCATAAAGTAAATGACTCCAACAAATATTGGGTTTACAAATGGTTCACCAGTAAATCCGTCATGAACAATCTGCTTACAGTCAGAAGACAGACCAGCCTTTTTAAGCTCTTTTGCAATTTCTTCCTGACTTGGAGTCTGGAATGCAGGAGAATCATACCACTTGTTCAATACAAGACCAGCACGACCAAGTTCAGATTCCATTATCTGACCAATATTCATACGAGAAGGAACACCAAGAGGATTCAAACAAACATCAAGAGGAGTTCCGTCTTCGAGATACGGCATGTCTTCAACAGGAAGAATACGTGCAACAACACCCTTGTTTCCGTGGCGACCAGCCATCTTGTCTCCGACAACAAGCTTTCGCTTGTCAGCAATGACAACCTTTACAAGCTCGTCTACTCCAGGACTCAATTCGTCTCCTTCGGTTCTCTTAAGACGTTGAATGTCAATTACAACACCTTCAACACCATGAGGCAGCTTCAAAGAAGTATCACGCACTTCCTTAGCTTTTTCACCAAAGATAGAATTCAACAGCTTGAATTCAGGGGTTGTTTCAGTGTCGCTCTTCGGAGTCACCTTACCGACAAGGATGTCTCCCGAGCGAACTTTTGCACCAATGCGAATGATGCCTTCTGCATCAAGATTATCGAGCGTCTTTTCAGACGTATTCGGAATGTCTCGGGTAATCTTTTCAGCTCCAAGCTTTGTTTCGCGTATTTCGGTAGAGAATTCATGGATATGCATTGATGTATACATATCTTCCTTTACAACTCTCTGGCTAATCAAAACAGCATCCTCATAGTTGAATCCGTTCCAAGGAACGAATCCAACCAGAAGGTTCCTACCAAGAGCCAATTCTCCATTGAATGTTGCAGGTCCGTCTGCAATGACCGCACCAGTCTTTACCTTTTCGCCAACCTGAACAGTTGGACGCTGGTGGTTACAGGTATCAGAGTTGTTCTTCTGATACTTTAAGAGTGGATATTCATCCAGCTCACCGGCAGCTGCTCCATCAGGCTTAATCTTTATGAGGTCACTTTCAACCCAGACAACTTCACCGTCACGGCGAGCCTTTACAAGGACACCAGAATCATAGGCAGTTTTTGCTTCCATACCAGTTCCAACATGAGGTGGTTCTGGGAAAATAAGAGGAACAGCCTGGCGCTGCATGTTACAACCCATCAAAGCACGGTTAGCATCATCATGTTCAAGGAACGGAACGAGCGATGCTGATACAGAAATAACCTGACGTGGAGAAACATCCATGTACTGAATGTCTTTAGGAGAACGGCTTGAATAGTCACCACGATGACGCACAGAAACCATTTCTGTAGGGAATGAACCATCTTCCTTCATGCCCTCTGTTACCTGTCCAATAGTATACTTGTCCTCATCGATAGCTGTCAGATACTCAACTTCGTTCGTAGCCTTTCCATCAACAACCTTTCGGTATGGCTCAGAAAGGAATCCATATTCATTTACGCGGGTAAAGATTGCAAGAGAAACAATCAAACCAATGTTTGGACCTTCAGGTGTTTCAATAGGACACATGCGACCGTAATGCGTATAGTGAACATCACGAACCTCAAAGCCTGCACGTTCACGGGAAAGTCCTCCAGGACCAAGAGCATTCAGACGGCGCTTGTGAGTCAATTCAGATAGAGGATTACACTGATCCATGAACTGAGAGAGCTGTGAAGAACCAAAGAATTCCTTTATGCCAGATACGATAGGCTTTATGGAAATAAGATCCTGAGGCTTCAATGTTTCAGTTTCCTTAAGGTTCATCCTGTCTTTTGCAATGCGCTCCATGCGGGCAAATGCAGTCTTAAACTGATTTGTCAAAAGTTCACCGACAGAACGGACACGACGGTTGCCCAGGTGGTCAATATCATCAAGCACTTCATCGCCAACGTAAACGGCAATAAGATGCTTCATTGTCTGTATGATATCATCCTTGATGAGAGTTACATCGTCAGTAGGATTCTTGTAGTCAAATTTCTTGTTCAACTTGTAGCGTCCTACAGCACCCAAATCATAGCGTCTCTGGGTAAAGAACATGCTGTTCAAATCTTTTTCAGCAGATTCATACGTAATAGGCTCGCCAGGCATCAAAACTTCATACACTTTTGAAAGACAGTCTTCCTTAGAAGGCTCGTCTGTTACCATTTCTCCGTTTTTAGAAAAGAGGATTTCCTCCCTTTCAAAACAGTTGATTATCATCTCACTGTCAAGGGACAGGTTTTCTTCTGTCTTGTCACGAGGATCTTTCCGCGTATTGAGTTTTATAACCGTAATTTCGCTGACACCGTTTGCAATCAAATCATCAACATCATGCGGATGAATCTTATCGCCGGCACGGAACAGCTTTTTATCTTCACCAGTTTCTGCATCCTTAAGGACAACAGCCGTTGCAAGAACCTTGCCTATAAGCTCTTCCCTCTTTTCTGGATCAGTGGAAACAGAAATTGGTTCCGTTAAATAGAAGGACTTTATGATTTCTTCACGTGTGCTGTATCCCAAGGCACGAAGGAAAATGGTGCCGAGGATCTTCTTTTTACGATCAATCTTTGCGTAAATGAGTTCCTTTTTCTGATCAATTTCAAATTCAAGCCATGAACCGCGATACGGAATGATGCGGCTTGAAAGTACACCTTTTTCACGCTGGAAAATAACTCCTGGGGAACGGTGAATCTGACTGACAACAACGCGCTCTGCACCATTTATGATGAATGTACCGCGGTCAGTCATAAGAGGGACATCGCCCATATAAATATCTTTCTGGCGGATTTCGCCCGATTCCATGTTGTTTAAGTTGATTCGTGCCTTCAGAGGAACTGAATAGGTAAGTCCTTTTTTCTTACATTCCAATTCGATTTACTTTATATTATCAAAGTCCAACATATAGAACTCATATTCCAAAGACCTGCTTCCATCCTGGCTTTCAATCGGGACTGTAGAAGCAAACACTTCCTGCAAGCCCTGTCTTTCCAGTTTTTCACCTTTATCGAGCTTCTTTTTCTGAATAAAGCTTTCGTATGAAGAAAGCTGAATGTCCACTAAGTCAGGAAGCTCCATAAAATCTTTAATGTCTTTGCCAATATACGTCCTAACTATTTTTTTGGTCTTTGCGTACATCAAATACCCCTATACGTGTTCAAACAGCGCACGGATTGCTGCTACAAGGGAAACTCACCTCAGCACAGAATTCTTCGCACACTTCACGGACAGTTTGAGTCCGAGCAGACTGTACGTCATCGCAGTCTACCAGTTCTTATTTTTAGACGCCTAAAGCTTCGGAAAAGAAACAGACCTCTCCCGAAGCTTTTTTTTAGAGTTCAGGACAGCTTGAAAAGCTGATTTTCAAAGCCATCCTTTATTAAAAAATATATCTTAAAAAGCAATAGCGTTTTCAAGCTTATTTCTTGCTAGCCTTACCACCAGCAGCAGTAATGTCAGCAATCATCTTGTCAGCATCTTCCTTAGATACGCCTTCCTTAAGAACCTTTGGTGCACCTTCAACAAGAGCCTTTGCTTCACCAAGTCCGAGACCTGTGATTGCACGAACAGCCTTGATAACAGCAATCTTCTTTGCTGCATCAATAGACTCAAGAGTAACTGTAAATTCTGTCTGTTCTTCAGCAGCAGCTGCAGGACCAGCAGCAGCTACAGCTACAGGAGCAGCTGCAGAAACACCAAATTTTTCTTCCATTGCCTTTACGAGGTCAGCAGCCTGCTGAACTGTCATGTTTGCAATTGCGTCAAGGATTTCTTCATTTGTAAGTGCCATAATTGTCTTCTCCATAATCATTATGTCGATTAATTAATTTCCGTCACAGAAAGGACAAACTGTCCCTCTTTATCTGTTTTACGGTATGTTCCCATGGACAGTAATCAGCACATTGAAGCCTGACCATGGTTTTCACTGTCAGCAGCCTATGCCACCGAACAGCAAGTTATGCCGCATTTTTATGCGCTTGCTCCGCCTTCTTCCTGCTTCTTTTCCACGTAAGCCTGCAATGTTCCAGCAAGTTTGCGTGCAGGACCATTGATGGCAGACATAAGCATAGCAATGAGCTGCTTTTTGCCAGGAAGCTTTGAGAAAGCTTCGATTTTTGCCTGATCGTATACTTCGTTTTCTACGATTGCACCCTTTACAACAAGAGCAGGAGCATCCTTTGCAAAGTCAAAAAGAACCTTTGCAGCTTCGTTAGCTTCCCCCTTGATCATTGTAATGGCGGTTGGACCTGTAAGGTAATCAGCAACACCATCTACCTTCATCTCGTCAAAAGCAACACGGGCAAATGTATTCTTGAATACCTTTATCTGTGCATCCTTTTCACGCAGTGAATGACGAAGTTTTGTTATCTGTTCTACAGTAAGTCCGCGATAATCTGCAAAAATGTAGTTCTGATACTCAGACAAAACTTTCTTTGCTTCTTCAATAGCTTTAGTCTTTGCAGGCTGAATTTGTTTAGCTCTGATAGCCATTATGCTTCCTCCTTGTAGTCAATCCATACACCAGGACCCATTGATGAGCTCAAAGAAACTGAACGTACAAAACCTGCCTTTGCATCGGAAGGCTTCTTGCGGTTCAATTCAGCAAGGAAAGCATTTACGTTTTCTGCAGTATTCTTTTCATCCATAGAAACCTTACCTACAGCAATGTGAACAACGCCACCTTTGTCTGCACGGTATTCTGTACGACCCTTTTTAAGCTCGCTAACAGCATTGGCAATGTCATTTGTAACAGTACCAGTCTTCGGGTTAGGCATAAGACCCTTTCTACCCAAAACCATACCGAGACGACCAACATCTTTCATCATGTCCGGAGTTGCAACTGCAACATCAAATTCTGTCCAGCCACCCTTAACCTTTTCGATGTACTCTGTTGAACCTGCATAAGCGGCACCAGCATCAAGAGCTTCCTTTACGCGCTCATCCTTACAGAAAACAAGCACTTTCTTTTCACCGGCAAACTGATGTGGGAACACCAATGTATCGCGAACAGTCTGGTTCTTTGCAAGGCGAAGACTGATTGACAGTTCGATTGTTTCATCAAACTTTACGTAGTGAAGGTCTTTCCCGAGCTTGCAAGCTTCTGCAACCTCATACTTCTTAGAAACGTCGTACTTCTTAAGTGAATCCTGATATTTCTTTCCGTGTTTCATGTGTTAGCCCTCCACCTGAACGCCCATACTGCGAGCAGTACCAGCGATAATCTTCTTTGCAGCTTCAAGGTCATTTGCATTAAGATCAGGAAGCTTTTCCTTTGCGATATCCTCAAGAGCTTTCTGGGAAATTTTTCCAACTTTGTTAAGAAGAGGATTTCCAGAACCCTTCTGGATTCCAGCAGCCTTTTTGATAAGAACTGCAGCAGGTGGTGTTTTAAGGATGAATGTGTAAGACTTATCCTGATAAACAGTGATGATAACAGGGATTATGAGTCCCTTTTCCATTTTGGCAGTTCTTGCATTAAATTCCTGAACGAATTTTGGAGCAGAAACGCCGTGAGGTCCAAGAGCAGGACCGATAGGTGGAGCTGGAGTAGCAGCGCCAGCAGGGCACTGTAACTTAATGACAGCCGTAACCTTTTTCTGAGCCATAATATATCTCCTTATGTGGTAGTAACGAAATGTTTTTGCTCAACGAGCACCTTTACATTTCTCCCAAAACATTTGATATGTCAATCAGCTATATTTTTTCAACCTGAGAAAAGTCAACTTCAACTGGTGTTACGCGACCAAAAATCTGAACATTAACGCGCAACTTATTTTTCTCAGTATTGATTTCTTCTACAGTACCGCTGAATGTAGCAAAGGCACCTTCTGTTATCTTAACGTTATCACCGATGTCATAATTCTGTGCAAGACGAGAAACACGCTCCCCCTTAATGACACCCGTCTGCTGCAAAATGCCTCTTGCTTCTTCTGTAGAAATCGGACGAGGACGCTCCTGAGGTTCTGTTCCAACAAAACCATTCACGCCTGTAATTGAACGAACTTTTGTACATGTTGCTTTCCAGCCAATCTGCGGAAGATCCATTTCAAGCATTATGTAACCAGGAAGCAATTTATTATGGCGAACAGTCTTTTTTCCAGTCTTAGTAGTTCCAGAGATTTCTTCCATTGGAACCTTAACATCAGTCAGAACAGCAGAATCAATTTCACTATTATCGAGAAGCCGATGCAACTCGCGTTCAATCTTCTGTTCCCACCCCGTAAAAGTCTGAACAATATACCAACTCTTTGCCATTAGGACTACCTACAATCTGATTCTAGAATATGATGCGAAGACCTTCTGTAAACATCCAGTCAAGAAGACCAAGAATCAATGCACACACAATAGTAGAAACAAGGACAACCTCTACCGAAGCAACAGCTTCTTCACGAGAAGGCCACACAACCTTTCCTAACTCTGCAGCACATTCTTTGCAAAACTGGACAAACTTCTTCATTACAAAATCCTCTTTTTATGAAATTAACAGGCCAGGCAGGACTCGAACCCGCGACAACCGGTTTTGGAGACCGGGACTCTACCAACTGAGCTACTGACCTAAAATATCGCAACCTGCACAACCTAGTGCAGGACAGCATTACTTCACTTTTGTTTCCTTATGAAGAGTCTGCTTGCGGCAGAATGGACAATACTTATTCTTTTCAAGCTTACCGCTGATGTTCTTGCGGTTCTTATATGTTGTATAGTTCTTCTGCTTGCAATCAACGCACTGCAAGGCAATAATTTCTACGGCTGACTTTTTCTTGCTTGCCATACATTTGCTCCTTACTAATTTTCTTCACAGCTCCCGAGCGGAATCGGACCGCTGACCTCATCGTTACCAACGATGTGCTCTACCGACTGAGCTACAAGAGCATCGAAACTGAATATGTGTTTTGGTACTATAACCAAATAATTATATATTGTCAATAAGTAAATTCAGAATTTACATGAATTTACATGAGACAGCCTCTAAAAACCGAAGTTTTCAGAGGTTGCCATGCATACACTTTCAAATTCCATCCGTCAGCAGGTAGGATCCTGACGCTTTCCCTGTGTCAGCGTTGAATTAGGAGGCACAGAACGAGTAATCCAGGTATTGCCCCCAATAACTGAATCATGTCCAATGACAGTCTGACCGCCAAGAATTGTAGAATTGGCATAAATAGTCACATTGTCTTCTATAGTAGGATGCCTTTTTTTATTCATCAAATCTTTTTTGACGCTCAAAGCTCCAAGTGTCACCCCCTGATAGATTTTCACGTTGTTGCCGATAGTGCACGTTTCGCCAATGACAACACCAGTACCGTGGTCAATGAAAAAGCTTTCGCCAATCTCTGCCCCAGGATTAATGTCTATGCCCGTTCGACTGTGGGCATATTCGGTCATGATGCGAGGAATAACGGGGACTCCGCTTTTTATGAGGAAATGAGCGATGCGGTATACGACAATGGCTTCAAGTCCAGGATATGAAACAATTACTTCCTTTGTGGATTTTGCAGCAGGATCTCCATCATACGCAGCCTGAACGTCCTTGCCGATTTTACGCCTAAGTTCTGGAATTTCTTCAATGAGGGCAAGGCTTGTCTGCTCCGCAAGCTGGAAACAGTGCGACTGTTCGACTTCTGCATTGCGAACAGTATACAAAAGAGCTTTTTTTATTTCCCTTGTGAGCATTGACACAATGCGATTGACGCGCTGACCAGTAACATAGCGCAATGTCTGACGGTCAATGTCGTCTGCAGTACGAAAGCCCGGAAAAATAAGGAAATGAATGTCATGCAGAATGTCTATGACATTCTGACGGTTCGGAAAGTTATGGGCTTCTTCAAGGTTGATTCCACCGTATTTATCGTAGGAACACAAAATATCATCTATTATATTGTCTATTGTCATTGGCATATAACATATCAGAAAAGTAGATTAATATCAATGTATCCCTGTTGTGAGGTGAAAGCCCGGGCTACAGCGTTTATGCAAAAATAAATTACATCGTTTTTTCAATAAATTCTGCAAAATTCTTAAAGTCATCCAAATGATTTGTAATAATTGCATAAATGATATTGCAGTCAATGTTTTCATATTGATGTACGGCAATGTTTCTGAATCCGACGGCATGGCTTAATTCCATTGCATTTTGTTCGGAAATTATGCTGTTTAAAGCAAGATTCTTGAAAGTTTCCGCCATTGTGGTGGGAGTCGGTGTCTGGTAATCCAAAAGAACATGGTTTCCTATATCGACACAGATTTGTACTGCCCGCTGAAGATTCAAAACAATGATTTCCTGCTTGTCGAGATTTCTTTCAAGTTCCTCAATGGATATTACATTCTGGCTTTTTATGCGGTGGACGCATCTTGCGAGGGCTTCCAGCTTTGTTTCCAGCACATCTTTATCCATAAATGAATCTCCTGATTTTTTCTTGCCGACTGAATGTAATGATTGGCAGAAAATCTTCCCTAAAGCACAGTGCTTTTGTCAGATATTTTACAAAGACGGAATTGGAGATTTTAATCTTTATGCCTGTCGTCATAATCTGATACAAGAACACGCCCTCAGCCAGAGACAAATCAGCAAGATCAATTTCCCGCTTGCACAAAAGGGCAAGTTCCGTTTGCAGTTCCGAAAGCCGCTGGTATGTGAGCGGAGAAGAGGAATGCACGGCAATATCGATGTCGCTGTGCGGTGTGACTGTATTCTTGGCAAACGAACCGAACAGAAGCACGGTGTCAATGTCTGTCTGTCGAGAAAAATAATCTGTCAGTGTTTGCTTGATTACATCTGTTTCCACAAATTCAGTATAACACAGAATGCAAAAATGCGATAGTAATACAATAGATCCGATTGCGCCGGTCGTACCCGCCACAATGGCAGACTTGTCGCGCGTTGCCTTGCGCAGTTTTTTCGGCTGGCTGTGTGCAATGCCGCTGTCAAAGTGCTTGGCATAGTTCTGCAAGTCTGCTTCCGAAACTTTTTTCTGTTGATTTTCACTGCTACCATTGTCTTGGATGGCAAACATCACAGTGCTTCAGCATGAAAATATTCTTAGTTGAGCGAGGACAGCTACATCAGTCTGGATGGCAAAACAATCATATAGAAAATTCCAGATTTCCCATTGCACAAGAACTATAAGGCATGTATACTGACATAGAAATTGTTTTTATCTTTAGAACCATATCCTGCAATAAAAAGTGAAATAAAAAAGAGATGCATTATGAAAGTTATTACTGCAAATGAAATTTCAAAGCCTTCAGCAGCAAAGAGAGCCCTTGCACTTTTTACAGCCCTCCTGTACCTGTCGTGCCTTGCTCCTGCTGCAACATACGCAGCACCGCCAGCCCAGCCGGCACTGGAGCAGGCCGCGCAGACATTCGCGGCGGCAACCATCAGCGCGGAAAAAGGCGGGGAAGTCAGGCTCGGAAAGGCCTGCATAGCGATACCCGCAGGCGCGCTGGAGCGCGACACCGAAATCTCCATCACGCGGCTCAGGAAGGTCGAGGACACGGGCGAAAACCTTGACAATGCCACCGCATCAGGCGGAGGCTACCGATTCCTTCCTGCAGGACAGCAGTTCCAGAAGGAAGTAAGCATAACCATTCCTTATGACAGAACCTTGAACATGAGGGAAACTGCTCTTGAAGA
>JAFVDR010000110.1 GCA_017476165.1 Treponema sp.
AGTAAAATGCTTTCCCTTCAGTTCAACGGTGTTCATGCCTATGTGGATAAGGATGTCGTCGCCGCTTTCGGTCGTAATGCCGATGGCATGCTTTGTGTCAGGCAGCACGGAAACCGTTCCGTTGCACGGAGCCTTTACAACACCCACGGAAGGAATGACAGCACAGCCCTTGCCCAATGTCTGGCTTGCAAAGGCTTCATCCTTTACAGAAGAAAGTGCCACTACTTTACCGCTCAACGGTGAGTCTACGTCCATAGCTTTTGTGCCGGAAGCGGTCGCC
The DNA here is from genome assembly GCA_017476165.1 of Treponema sp. GTDB lineage: Bacteria > Spirochaetota > Spirochaetia > Treponematales > Treponemataceae > Treponema_D. The sequence continues at coordinate 281 of JAFVDR010000110.1, forward strand.
GCTTTTTTTGCAGGCACACCATCTTTGTAAAAGACGAGTTCAGAAATGATGCCTAGCACGACACAAATCAAGGACACGACAATTGCAATAATCATCTTGGAAATGTTGCCTTCGGCAAGTCCGTATTTTGCAGACGCGGCTGTTCCAATGTAGGCAGGGTAGCCGAAAACGCCCATGCCAGCCATTCCTGTTCCTACAACACCAAGGGCACACAGCACGGCACCTGCAACGGCGGCTATTGCACAAGTGCGGAAGAACGGAGCTTTTTTAGGCAGCGTAACACCATAAATTGCAGGTTCCGTTACACCGGCAATGCCAGAAATGATTGCAGGCGGACACAAGGACTTGAGCTTTTGGTCTTTTGTCTTGAGCATGATTCCAATGACAGCGCCTGTCTGAGCAAACGTTGTTCCGAACATTGCAACAAGGATTGTATCTCCAGGCCCCTGTCCTGCATTGAGCATGGTAAAGTTCAAGATGGCAAGCGGAACGAGTGACCAGTGGAGTCCGAACATGACCAAAATCTGCCAGAAGAATCCGATTAAAAGCCCCGTAAGGATAGGGCTGATTGCGGAAAGTGTCGTAAACAGTTTTGAAAGGATTGTAGAAAGCAAAGATGATACAGGCCCAATGACCCAGAAGGTGACAAACGTCGTAACAATCAGCGTAATCAGCGGAACGGCAAAAATCTTGACGGAAGAATGTACGTGGTCTTTGTACAGCCGTTCGAACCATGCCGCAAACGCAACGGCACAAATGATGGGGATGACGGAACTGGTGTATCCTGCAGCAGGCCACAAGACGGGGATGTTGAAAATGTTCAGTCCTTCTTTTGCCAAAGCACCAGCAGGTGCAAAGAGCTTTAGTTCTGGGTATGTAAGGATGAGTCCCAGCATGATTCCTTCAAGATCAGGCAGCTTGAATTTTTTGGCAGCCGTGTAGCCAAGGATGACTGGCATAAACAAGAATGCAGAATCGCCAATTGCCATAAAAAAGTTGTACGTGCCCCCGGCTGTGTTCAGCCAGCCTGTTGCACTGCACAGTGCAAGGACACCTTTGATGATGCCGCATGCAGAAAGCACGCCAAGGAATGGCGTAAACACTCCCGTTACGATTCCGACAAAGGCATTGAATGCATTCTGCTTTTCTGCCGGTGCATCGCTTTGGACTTCTGCAAGGTTTTCCAGATGTCCAACGGCAACGACTGCATCATACACATCGGCCACATGCTGACCAATGACAACCTGATACTGTCCTCCTGCTTTCAGGATGTTGACGACACCATCAGTGTCTTTCAGGATTTCATCCTGAGCCTTGCTTTCGTCCTTGAGCTTAAAGCGCAGTCGCGTTACACAATGGGTCACCCCTGCAATATTCGATTTTCCACCTACATTTTGAATGATGATACGGGCAAGTCCATCATATTTGTTCATGTCATCCTCCCGCGGAACTTTTTTACACCGCTCTGGCAAATAGATTTAAAAAGAAAAAGGCAAAACCCATTACCCCTTTCTGTGTGGTAAAAAGTTTTGCCGGCTTAGTCCGTAACAATCTTTTATATGTTGCTTTCTATTATTACTGAGGAATCCTGCATTGTCAAATAATTTTTTGCTATATGTGCCTGCAAAAAACAATTCGTGCAGATTCGTGCTACAGTCTACAAGTTTTCCTTAAAGAATTTTTCCAGCGTCTCGCACGCAGCATCTTCATCATCGCCCTCAATGCTTACGTTCACCGTGTGATTCTGCTTTGCACCAAGGCTCATGACGGCAATAAGGCGTTTTGCATCAACAGCCTTTTCATTGCAGCTCAGGGTAATTTTTGAAGCAAACTGCTTTGCAACTTTTACCAATTCTCCGCCCGGTCGTGCGTGAATTCCAAGTGCATCTGTAATCTTGTACTCAAATGTCTTCATTGTAATCTCCTCTTAAAAACGTTGTGTGTCAGTTCTGCCCAAGATACAAACCAAGGTTACAGCCCGGCAATATGCAGGTTTATTTTTAGATTATAACAGCAATGCTTTCATGGCGCAAGAAAAAAAATGTTATTCGTTCAAAGCAGGGATTCCGAACCGGCAACCGAAGTGCTAAAATGACATCATGGTCATTCATTCTTTGAGCATTCAAAACACATATACGGCACAGCCGCCGCTTGCAGAAAAGATATATGCTGCGGTGCGCTGCATTCCCTGCGGAAAAGTTGCCACTTATTCTCAGATTGCAGCCCTTGTGGGCAATTGCAATCTAAGGCGATACGTGGGAAACGCCCTGCACAAAAATCCAAGCAACAGCATTACGCCCTGCCATCGGGTTGTAAATGCCAAGGGGTTCTGTTCCGGCAGCTTTGCCTTTGGCGGAATGCTGGTGCAGCAGCACAAGCTGGAAGCCGAGGGCGTACAGTTTATTCAGGGACATGTGGACATGGAACACTGCTGCATAACGCAGGAAGATTTTGAAATCATGCGGTTGGAAATGGAAAACCGTTTTCTTTTGACCAACGATAGACTTACGCCTGTTTGATTTTCAGGACAAATTCCTGCGTTTTTGCAAGGGCTTCTTCCTGCTTTTTCAGAGGATTTACAAAAGACTGTGCACCTTCAAAGGCTCCACCCTTGCCCTTGATGCCAGCTGCCATGATGTCAAGGCATTTTACGGCGTTTCCCCCGGCACTTGAAGCAAATGCAAAGCATTTCTTGCCAGCCAAATCGACCGTGTCCAAAAAAGTACTGACAGGAGAGGCTGGCTTTGAAGCCCATACCGGGCAACCGATGACAACCGTGTCATAGTCTGACAGAGACGGAACCTGTGTTTTCAGTTCAGGCTTAACGCCAGCTACGACATCTTTTCCGCCATGGAAGAACTTCATGAGTCCGCTTTTCGGATATTCCTTTACCGTTTCAAGGCGAAGGGTATCTGCTCCAAGTTCCTGCGCAATCTTTTTGGCAACAAAATCAACGTTTCCTTCAAGAGAATAATATACAACAATGGCTTTTGACATAAAAACTCCTTATCCCGCACGGGATATGCCTTGAACGGCACTTGTCATCCTAGACATCCTACCATACAATTAGATTGTATGCAATACATTTTATTTTCTTTTCTGTTTTTCATGCTATAATGCAGGTATGGACTGTCTGTCTAAAGAAGAACGGCACATCGCAATGTCTCACATTCGGTCAAAAGACACGAAACCCGAAAAGCAGGTTCGTTCGGCACTGTTCAGAGCTGGATTTCGGTTCAGGATATGCGACAAGCGATATCCCGGAAAGCCCGACATCCTTTTTCCCCGCTATTATGCCGTTGTGTTCATAAACGGATGCTTTTGGCATGCCCACGAGCATTGCAAGTATTTTTCCTTTCCCAAGTCAAACACGGCATTCTGGCAAAAAAAGTTCAACCGCAACAAGGAACGCGATGCACAAAACATACACTATTATCAGGAACAGTGCTGGCGCGTCTGCCTTGTATGGGAATGCGCCATACGAGGAAGGCATTCCCGCCAAAAGATTGAAAAAGTAACGGACATGATCATCAAATGGCTTGAAGAACCAGACGAATCGTTTCTTGAAATCAGGGGATAAGGCGTTTCTTACAGAGACAGAGTCATTCCAACCTGCCACACGGAACCGTTGCGTTCAAAGATTGTAATGTTGTCTACGGGAAAATCTTCCGCAATATTCAGTTCATTCAGTACGACAAGGGCATCAGATGTTACGCCAGGCGGAATGTCGCGGTTGGCAACGGTTGCATGCGGCTGAAACGGACGCTTGTCTTTTTTCGTACATCCAGGACATACGGCAAGAACGGCATTGAGAGTTGCGTCCCTAAGTGCCGTCCATTGACTGCCTGCAAGAACCTTTGCAAAAACAGTCCTGTCCCCAAAGGCAGAAAAATTGTCTATGCGTGCAGTAAAGCCAAGACCTTCAGAAAGCACAGACGATTCAAGGGCATGGACAATATCTCGCGTAGCATATTCCTGCGGCAGACAAAATGGAGGTACCAGCGTCACATGAATGGGAGTGCCGTACCCGGACTTGCAGCCGTAGGATTCCTGCATGTACCGCCGACAATCTTCCAAGGTAAGAGTTATGTCTTCTGGCAGAAGCACTCCAATAAAGTGCGTCTGCCGAACGAACGCATGCTGCTTCATTTAGAATGTTACGACTGTTGGAGCAGCTGTAAAGCTAGAAAGTGTTGCCGTGGCATTCTTAAAGTACAGCACTTCGGTATTGTCATCTGTTGCAGAATACATTGCCTTTAGGTCGGGATACGCATTCAGCATGGCTTCCTTAGGTTCCACCCTGTCGTCGCGAACAAGTTCTCCTGCAACGCGGCACCACTGCGTTCCATTAAAGCAGCACAGTTCTACCTTTGGATTCTTCTGAATCTGCTTGGATACATCCTTTACTTTTCCTGTCTGTATGTACAGCTTGCCTTCAAACACATTGATTGTTCCAAACGGACGTACTCGCGGCTGACCATTTGCATCAACGGTAGCAAGATAATATGTTCCGCATTTCTTTATGAATTCATAAATCTCGTTCATAGACAACTCCTATTTTATTCTATATACATAGTTTTCTTTGCGAGGAGCAGCTTCCTTTACGCCGCCTTCTGCCTTGTAGCCCAATGCCACATGACCGATTCCCTCAAAGTCTCCTGTAATGCCCAAGTCCTTGAGTATTTTTTTTCCAAAATCGCTTTCAAATTCCTGTTTTGCACGATGAATCCAAATGGAACCGATGCCAAGCGCTTCGGCAGCATTCATCAGATTGCCCATTACGAGAGAACCGTCATAGATGTAGTTTGCACTCACAGCCTTGTCTGCAAGCACAATCAAAATGACTGGTGCACCATAGAACGGGTCAAAACCTTCGCTCCATCCGCCTATCTTGCGATTTTCCTCGCTGATTTTGTCTCGCAGCTCCTTGTTTGTCACGGCTATGATAATCGGAGACTGGGTATTCATTCCTGTGGGGGCATACGTTCCAGCCTTGATGATGGCATTCAGTTCTTCTTCGCCAATCATGTCTGCCTTAAACTTTCGGCAACTCCTGCGCGATTCCAACACTTTTAAGGTTTCGTTCATTCATTCCTCCTGATAATTTTCCGAGCAGAACCATTCTATCACACTCTACAGGGAAAGTCTCTTAAAAAAGCTGTTATGTCAAGCGTAAAGAATTGTCGGCAAAGAATTGTCGGCAAAAAATTGCCGGCACATCGGTCTGGTTTAGGCTCTCTAGCTGGCACCGAAACAGCCTACACTCTGTTGAACGTTCCTTTATTTTTCTTGTACCGTAATGTTTCCTGTGTCATCCACCGTAACATCGTATGCACGGACAGTCTCGGCACGTTCCTGCTCCCACGGTCTTTTGTATTCAAAGGTAATGGTCGTGTTTCCTTCCTTTACGGAATGGATTGTATACACAAAGCGACTGGGAGCACCAACCATTCCTTTTTTGCCAAGATACTGCACGTCTTCATCAATGGTAACGACTGTATCATCGGCAATCTCGTGCACCCACGTATACCCCGTTGTGGGATTACCTTCCAGTTCAATCGTTGTCTTGTGACTTTTAAATGCAGTCGAAGCACACGAAGAAAACACCAGCGCCATGAGTGCTGACAGTGCCAAACCGATACCCATTCTTTTCATATCATGCTCCTCTATGAAAACTGTTCGAAACATCCTGAGCTCCGAGCAGTTTCCTTCATTCAGTTCAAAACACTTCTAAAAACATCAGTCTTTAGAAGAACCCTTGTTCATTAACTCTGGATATGCAGACTGTGCAATGCTCCAGGCTTCCTTGTCAAACAATACGATAACGGCATCCATATCAGAAGCATACGTGCGTATTGTCTGGACGGCGACATCCAGAGCTTCATCTTTTGGGTAACCGTAAATTCCTGCACTGATGAGCGGAAAAGCAATTGACGTGCATCCGTTTTCCCGTGCCAGCTTAATAGAAGATTTGTAGCAACTTTCAAGAAGTTCCCGGCTTTCAGTTTTTGAGTGCCCCGCATAAACAGGACCGACCGTATGAATGACATGGCGTGCTTTTAGATTGTAGCCTCTTGTAATCTTGGCCTCGCCCGTCTTGCAGCCGCCAAGAGTCATGCACTCCTGTACAAGTTCCGGTCCTGCAGCACGGTGAATAGCACCGTCAACGCCACCGCCTCCAAGCAACGAAGAATTTGCAGCATTCACTATTGCATCAACATCGCATTTCGTAATGTCGCCTTTTTGTATCGTTACGCCCATACTCCAATTCCTCCATACACACTTTAGGCAAGCTTCAACTCTCCGAACAGCTGTGAACCAGTTTCAACCAGTGACAGACTTTCAAAACCAGCTCAATTATTTATATCACAACACGACACTTTGTAAAATAGAGCCAGCAGCACGCATCATTTTTCCGTCCAGTCCTCATAGATTCAAACAAAGCAAGCCCGTGTTATTGACTTACATAACACTGTTATATTATACTGATTGTTAGCAATAACTAACAATTGGAGTCTCTCATGTCAACATCACAAAAAAAGAAAAAGTCCCTGGTGCAAATGATATTTTCATTTGCTCAGGAAAAAAAGACATTTTATGGCGTAAGCATTGCCTTGGCTGTACTCAGCGTAGCATGTGCAATTGCTCCGTATTTTCTGATTGCCACAATCATTTCTCAGCTTTTGGGAGGAATGCGTGACTGGAACATTTTTTTCACAGAAGCACTGGTAATTGCAGCTTTTTGGACGGGGAACGTCATTTTCCATGCGCTTTCTACTACCTGTTCCCACATGGCAACTTTTTCCGTGCTGGGCAACATCCGCAAGCAGCTGTGCGACAAACTTTCCCGCGTGCCACTGGGAACAGTGCTGGACTTGCCCTCGGGCACATTGAAAAACACCATTGTAGAACGCGTGGACAGCATGGAAACAACGCTCGCCCATATTGTACCCGAGTACACGTCAAACCTGCTGCTGCCGGTCTGTCTTCTTGCCTATCTTTTCGTCCTTGACTGGCGCATGGCAGTGACATCGCTGATATGCTGCCCAATCGGCATGATTGCCATGATGTTCATGAAGATTGGCTACGAAAAAAACTTTCAGCGGACAATCGACACGACAAAAGTGCTGAACGACACTGCAGTTGAATACATCAACGGCATTGAAGTCATCAAGGCCTTTGGAAAGTCAAAAACATCCTATGACAAATTCGTAAAGGCAGCAAACGACAATGCAGCAAGTTTTGTTGACTGGATGCGTGCAAGCCTGTGGCCGTTCACCATAGCCTTGGTCATCATGCCCTCAACATTGGTCACCGTTCTCCCCATCGGAGGCATAATGGTACTGCACGGAACACTTGCACCCGAAGCATTCATTACCATAATCATCCTTGCGCTCAGCCTCATACAGCCAATCATTACCGTGTTTTCATATCAAGACGACCTTGCAAAGGCAGGAGTCATTTTCTCGGAAGTCTATGCCATCCTGGACTTGCCGGAATTAAACCGTCCTGCCACAGACCGCACCGTTCCTCGCGACAACAGCATTGCGGTCAAAGACGTTCGCTTTAGTTACCACAAGGGAATTGCCGGCGAAGAAAAGAAAGAAATTCTGCACGGAATCAGCATGACGCTTCCGGAAGGCAGCTATACAGCACTGGTAGGTCCGAGTGGCAGTGGCAAGACGACGATTGCACGCTTGATTGCATCGCTATGGGATGTTGATTCCGGCAGCGTGGAAATAGGCGGAGTAAACATAAAGGACTTGTCGCTTGAAGAATACAACAAACGGATTGCCTTTGTAAGTCAGGACAACTTTCTGTTTGACATGAGCATCCGCGAAAACATACGCCTTGGACGACCAGATGCAACGGATGCAGAGGTAGAAGAAATTGCAAAGGAAAGCGGATGCTACGATTTCATCATGAGCCTTGACAAAGGCTTTGACACTATTGTAGGCGGTAGCGGAGCACATGTAAGCGGCGGTGAACGGCAAAGGATTGCCATTGCACGTGCCATGATGAAAAACGCTCCCATCGTCATTCTTGACGAAGCAACTGCATACACAGATCCAGAAAACGAAGCCATCATACAGAAAAGCGTTGCAAGGCTGGTCCGCGGCAAAACGCTGATAGTTATTGCGCACAGGCTTTCAACCGTTGCAGATGCCGACAAACTGTACGTCATCAAAGACGGTACCATTGATTCCAGCGGAACACATGAAGAACTGCTCGCCCAGAACGGACTGTACAAGCGCATGTGGGAAGCCCATATTTCTGCAAAAGACACCGACATAGAGGGGGTAGCATAATGTTTGAAATCATGACACGATTCTTTCGTTTCTGCGGCACAAAGAACAAGCACAAGTTTTACCTTGCAGTAGCCATCGGCATTGTAAATTCCTTCTTTATGGCACTGCGGATTGGTGCCGTCGCAGTCATGCTCCGCGGCATCATTGAAAGCTTGCAGGACAAAGCTCCATTTGGTACGGGCACAATCAAACTTTCGTTTGCCATCATGCTTTGCAGCATCATTGGCTCAATCATTACAAAAAAAACAATGACCATGCTGCAAACCGAAGCAGGATATTCCACCTGTGCAAACAAGCGAATTGAAATTGCAGAACACCTGCGCTACCTTCCCATGGGTTACTTTAATGCAAACAGCTTGGGCTACATTACATCCGTTACGACAAACACAATGGAAATGCTCGGCGACGTTGCCACGAGAGTTGTCATGATGGTATCGCAGGGCATACTGGACACAGCACTCATCATCGTCATGATTGCATTCTTTGACTGGAGGATTGCACTCATTGCAACAGCAGGTTTTGCACTCTTCTTTGTCATAAACAGCCTCATGAGAATGAATGTCCGCTCCATATCAGCAGAAAAAGCAAAAGCAGACAGTACCGCAGTAGAGCAGGTCCTCGAATACATTCAAGGCATTGCCGAAGTAAAGGCCTACAACATGACAGGGCGACAGTCCGAAAAACTGAACAAGAGCATTGCTGAAAGCGTCCGTGTAAACACGGCAATGGAATTCAAGTGCATTCCCCTTTCAAACGTACAAAGCCTTGTGGCAAAGTTTACGGGAGTAGCCGTACTCCTTGCTTCCATTTACTTTTACCTGCAGGGAACAATGCAACTTGCAGACTGTGCCACAATGCTAGTGTGTTCGTTCATGCTCTTTACGGCACTCGAGGTAGGGGGAAACTATTCAGCCCTGTTGAGGACAGTTGACTTAAGTGTAGAAAAGGCTACGGAAATACTGGATCTGCCGACAATGGACATCGAGGGAAAAGACATTGTTCCGCAAGACACGAGCATACAGGCAGACAACATCAGCTTTTCATACACCAAAAATGGACAGGCGGAAATCATACAGAAAGGACGCACCATCATAAACGATGTTTCCCTGACCATTCCTGCAAAAACAACGACAGCTGTTGTCGGTCCGAGCGGAAGCGGCAAAAGCACGCTCTGCCACTTGTTTGCACGGTTCTGGGATGTTGATTCGGGAACCATTTCTTTGGGCACGGCAAACATACGCGACTATAGCATTGACAGCCTCATGAAAAATTTCAGCTTTGTGTTTCAGAATGTCTATCTGTTTCAGGACACCATTGCCAACAACATTCGCTTTGGAGAACCTGACGCTCCCATGGAAAAGGTCATTGAAGCAGCAAAAAAAGCCTCGTGCCATGAATTCATTTCTGCACTTCCCGATGGCTACAACACAGTCATAGGGGAGGGCGGAGCAAACCTTTCGGGCGGTGAAAAGCAGCGAATTTCCATTGCCCGTGCAATAATGAAAGACTCGCCAGTCATTGTTCTGGACGAAGCAACGGCAAACGTAGACCCGGAAAATGAACGAGAACTTGTTGCCGCCATTTCTGAACTGACAAAAGAAAAGACCGTCATTATGATTGCCCATCGCCTTAAGACGGTACGCAATGCAGACCAGATTATCGTCTTGAACGATGGACAAATTGCAGAAAAAGGCAAACATGAAGAATTGATGAAAAAAGGCGGCATCTATGCACGCTTTGTAAGCGACCGCAGAGAAGCAGTCAGCTGGAGGCTGTAGCAGTCAAAAGCCGATACCTGCCCAAAGAAAGGACAGGCACGGTTCCTGCATGAACCTGTCGTGCAGGAACCGTCTTTTACCACCACGAAAAGAAAAGCCCTGCAAGCGGAGAAAACACAATCATAATCACAGAAAACGTAAACGATTCTATGGAAATAAGTGTTGCCCGCTGCTCAGAAGGGAACATATCCTGCAGAATGGCATTCGTCCGAATCTGAAGGGCATCGTCGGAAAGGGCTGACAAAAAGCCGCCGAGAGTCATGACGGCGTAAAGCCCCGAATGCTCCATTGCAATGCCCAAAAGAATCACTGATGCAGCAACCGCAAAGATGATTCTGTAGCGCACGTTCTTGATGCAAAGAATTACTCGTGCTCCCAGCATTCCTCCTGCCTGCATGACAAGCAAGGCAATTCCCAATGCCCACACTGGGATACCTGCCAAAGGAAGTTTTGCCTGCAAAAAGAACAGGAGCAAAATGTCCAACGCCCCCACAAGGGAATTGGAAAACATCAGTACAAGGGCTTTGCGGGCATCCTTCAAAAACAGGAAACTCTGCCGAAAGCAATGGAAAATTTCAGCCCACAAATTCATTTCCTTTTTCTGCTCCTCAATGCGGACTTCTGTCAGCGATGCAAGTACCGCAAGCTGGGCAAGGCCAAAGACAACACCCGTTGCATAGGCAATCCGATACCCCACCGCCAGAGACAGTCCTGCAAGCAGCGTCGAAAGACCTTCGCACGAACGATACAGAATCATCTGGTTTGAAGCATATTTTTCAAACAGAGACTCCTTGCCCACTGACTTTAAGGAATCGTATGCAAGGGCATCGCCCGAGCCTGAGGAAAGATTATAGTTGAGCGCATTAAAGGCAATCGAAATGCACACGAGGGCAAAATTATTTGAAAAGACCATCACGATGGCGGCAATTATCCGCATGATGCACGAAGCGACAAGCGTTTTTTTGCGTCCAAAGACATCTGCCACAACACCCGAAGGAATTTCAAACAGAATGCACACAATATGGAACACTGTTTCTGCAAAACCAATCTGTGCAAGCGAAAATCCCCGTGATGCAAGAATGGCAACCCATGCTCCCGAAAGCGAAAGCATTCCCAAAATTGAAGACGAATACAGTCTATTAATCTGTTTTTTTATGTTAAACATACAAAGCCGTCCTGTGGCGGCATCATGGCATAAAAGAAAAGCATGTCAGATCTGTCCGAAAACTGAGTTTTCAAAACAGACCTGTGAATTGTAGCCAGCAACTTCTGCTATCCATCTGAAAATAAAGAGAATGGAGCAAGAGACTTTGACATGTAAACGGATATTAACGAAATATTTTACAGAAAGGTAAAAACGGTATGACCCAGATTTACTGAAAAAGACCCACTACCCCTATCGTTCGATAGAGAGGCCTGCCAAAGATTTCAATAAAGTCTGTGTTTTCCACATAATGCATTCATTTTAGAGCTGGATTAGCAAATTGTCAAGGGAGTCGTCCTTTTTGGCACGGAAATCAGTTTTTGCCTAAGACAGCCAATAAATGCTTTGGATTCATGAGGCAGTCAAACATGATGTGAGACATCGGGGTTTTCGGGGAATTTTTGTTTTTATAAATCTTGGCAAGATTCAAGGCAAGTTTCCTTGC
>JAFVDR010000111.1 GCA_017476165.1 Treponema sp.
CTGTTCAACCGTAAAGGAAAAATCAGAGCCGTGACCGTAGTCGCTTTTTACAATCAGTTGAGAATTCATTGCTGCCAAAAGTCGTTTTACAATGCTCATGCCCAAGCCTGTACCCTCGATGCTTTTGTTGCGTTTTTCTTCTATCCGTTCAAACGGCGCGTACAGTTTTTGCAGGTCTTCTTTTTTTATTCCGATTCCTGTATCGACTACCTGCGCCGTCAGCATGATGTGGTTGTCGTCTTTCTTTTCACACGACAATGAGAATGTGACGGAACCGCTCGGAGTATATTTTACGGCATTTGTTAGTATATTGAGGATGCATTGTTTGATCCTTGTATCATCACCAAACAGGTGAACAGGAAGTTTTTCATCTATGGTGACAATGAATTCCAGCCCCTTGCTTTGAGCACGCCCTGCTATCATGTTGACAAGGTCATGTACAAGAACGTCTGTGTCATACTCCGTGGGGATGATTTCCATCTTGCCGGCTTCTATTTTAGAAAGATCCAGAATGTCGTTTACAATGGATAAAAGCATTTTGCCACTTGATTGGATGTCATTGGCATAGTTTCGGACTGTGCTATTGTCGCTTTCCCTCAGAATCATTTCATCAAGACCGAGTACCGCATTTATCGGTGTCCGAATTTCATGGCTCATGCTGCTTAAAAAGTCTGATTTAGCTTTGCTTGCCCTTTGTGCGGCCTGTACTTCTGCTTCGAGCCTGTGTTTTTCCTTTTGCGTCTGCAAGTAGTCTACAAGATCGGCAGTCATTTTTTTTAGGCTGTGGTACAGTTTTTCAATTTCGTCCCTCGAATGAATCTGAAGGTCAGGGAATCCGTCTTGGCAACGGGAATCTCCATCGAAATAACGTTCCAGAATAAAGGACATTTCATTGATGGGAAAAACGACATATTTCAGTACATACATGTTGAACAAGTACGAAATGGGGAATGCTGCACAAATCATGGTAAGCCCCAGCTGCAAATTCGATTTCCACAGTTTTGCAATGAGCAGTATGCAGAACTTGCTGTTTTGCGATACTGCTACTTGAATGTCGCTGAACAGTATGGCAACGATACACAAAAGAAGTGCTTCTCCGATGGAAAGGGCAGTTACCCGAACACCCAGCACATACTGCCTTTTCTTGCCGAGATGATGCCGTTCTTCGTATGCCTTTGTATACTGCCATCCGCTACCCAGTTCGCATTTCAATGAGTCGGGAGCCTTGTGAAGGAATAGGTAAATCAGTATCGAGGCAAAAAGAGTTTCTGCAAATGCCCCTGGAATGAGCTGCAAAAGTGAAAGGTTTCGGAACATCTGCGGATTGGTCGGGTCTGTTGGGAGAACCTCTGGAAAAAGCATTGAAAACGTAAGGTGCCAGCAGAAGGCAAGTGCAATGGCAATGAAGAGTGCCGAAAGAACAGTCTTTTTTATGTTGCAGAAAAAGTGATCGTATGCCAGGCGCGCGCTAATGATAATCAATATCAGGTATGTTGAAAGCGTGTACAGTCCGCTGAAATTGCCGTCAATCCTGAAAAATTCTGCAATGAAAATGAGCGAAAACGAAAGCATTCCACTTCCCATGCCGCCTATGCCCGATGCGAGCACAATGAATATGTCTGAATATGCAAATACAAGCCCTCTGTATTGAGCTGCCGAAGGAAATGTCAGTGAGCGAGAAACGATAACGGCGAGTGCACACATGAGTGAAAGTACAATGGTTGGAACAGGACGTTTTGCCCTGCGTGTAACTGTTTTTTTGCAAGGTTTGCTTTCGTTCATGCATATAGTATAGCAGAATTTATGAAAATTTGCATAAACTTTATTGTATTGCCATATAACAGAACGCCCGTTCTCGGTAAATGAGAACGGGCGTTCTGTTATAAGATGTCATTTACTTGATGAAAGTCGGTCGCTTGTTATTGTTGTACTACTGTTACCTTTAACTTCCTTGTCACTCCAGAAGAAAAATTTATTGTTACTGTGCAGGTTCCTGCCTTTACACCATGAATATCTACTGCGGGGATACCAGCCGCTTTTTCAACCGTTGCAATAGTAGGATCACTTGAACTGAAAGATTCTATTGTTAGCCCTGAGTCAGGGGCTCTCCTACAGTTGATGTGGAACCCACAGCGATTGTGATTTCCGCTACTTGCACATCATCATCATCAGTGTCATTTGCACATCCAAAGAAAGCACAACCCAGCATTAAAGCTGCAAGAATGGCAGTAATTTTGTAAAATTGTTTCATAAAATTCTCCTTAAAAAGTGTTGACATTTCACTTAGTGCATCGAAAATTACCCCTTGAAAATTGAGAAAGACTGTGATGGACAGTTAAAATTATTTTATTTTCAAGATTCTAAATTTGGCCTACTTCTTGTATATGGAATTTGTGAGTTTGACCGTTGAATAATTTTTAGAATTGTTAATGCATTTTGACTGTTCTGATGTACAAAAACGATAGAAAGTGTTATTATTTTGGTATAATTTCAAGGACTATTAAAGAAAAGTTTCTTGATACCCCCTAATGGATTTCCTGTTATGATTCTTTCAGGGTGTTTTTTGGGCGGAAAATCAACCATACAGAAGCTGTTCGGGCTTTTAAACGTCATATTTGCTTTGAAGCTACGCTAGCAATACAGAGTAGCCTCTAAAAACTGAAGTTTTTAGAGGCTCTCACTTTTTACTAAAGGAGGAAAAAATGAAGAAACTGAAAGCGTTTAGCACAATTTTGATATTTGCTTTTGGATTTTTTGTCGTTGGCTGTGAAAGTACAAAAAACTACGGTTACAAGAGAAAACATCCTGATTACCTTGTGTTGGTAAACAAGATGCACCCCATAAGTGAGGATTATGCAAAAAGCCTTGACCTTGTGACGGTGGATACCGTTTATGATGACGAAACTGCCGAAATCGAGAAAGCTACTTACGGAGCATACCTTTCGTTGCAATCTGCTCTTGAAAAACAGGGAATTGAAATTGGTATTGACTCGGCGTATCGTAGCGTGGAATATCAGGAGCGAATAATGCTCGAGTTTACTGAAAAATACGGTGAAGAGTATGCCCGCAACACCGTGGCGGTTCCAGGAACGAGTGAGCATCATACAGGGCTTGCAATTGACATAGTGCCAAAGGTTAACGGAGAATGGAAGTGGGAGAATGAGGATATGATGCAGCTTCCTGAGCTTTTCTCTAGAATTCACAAGGAACTCCCAAATCACGGCTTTATCCTTAGGCTCTTAAAAGGCAAAGAAAAAATTACGGGGTATTCCTATGAACCGTGGCACATTCGTTATGTGGGGAGTGTAGAAGTTGCACAGGAAATTACCGATTCAGGACTTGTGCTTGAAGAGTATCTGGAGGAATTCAAATGAAAAAATCTATTATTTTTGCCACTGTTATAGCAATTGCTTTTTCGGTACTTTACGTATCATGTAAACAAAGTGATGTCGCACCGAAAGGCTTTGTCTATCTTGCAGAAGCTGTTCCCGATGCGATTCTTGAAATCCGCTACTATTCCACCTACAACTTTGTTGGAGATCGCATTAACGGCTATGAAAAGCCTGTTGCACTTCTTACCACCGAAGCGGCAGAGGCTTTGAAAGCTGTGAGCGATGATGTAAAGGCTCAAGGCTACCGCCTCAAAATCTACGATGCATATCGACCTCAGCGAGCAGTAACGCATTTTATAAATTGGGCTAAAGATACTTCGGACACTAGGATGAAACAGTATTTCTATCCGAACCTTGATAAATCAGTGTTGTTTACTCAGGGCTACATTGCAGAAAAATCTGGGCACAGTCGTGGGAGTACGGTGGATTTGACATTGTTCGATATGGAGAGTGAAAAAGAGATTGACATGGGTGGCACTTTCGACTGGTTCGGAATTGAAAGCCATCCCGACTACATGCAAATTTCCGAGGAACAGTATGCAAACCGCATGATTCTTCGAGAAGCTATGCTCCGCCACGGTTTCAAGCCTCTCGAAGAGGAATGGTGGCACTTTACCCTCAAAGACGAGCCGTATCCCGACACTTACTTTGACTATCCTGTAAAATAGAAAAAACATAAGGAGAAATTTTCATGGAAACAACGAAGAAAACATTTCGTTTTGCAATGTTAGTTTTACTCGCAACATTTGCATCATTTATTTTTGTTTCCTGTGCAAGTACTCCTCGCACAGGAAAAGGTGCGCTCTCACTTTGGAATGATGACGCGCCTGCAAAGAAGGCTCTCTTTTCTTATGTGTCTGCTGTCACCACCAGGAACTCTCCTGACTTTATCCCTGTTGAGCGCAGAATCGCTGCGTTTGACCTTGACGGAACTCTTTTTTGCGAGACAAATCCCACTTACTTTGATTTCCAGCTCTTTATTCATCGCGTGCTTGACGATCCGAATTACACACCTTCGCAGGAGCAGCGTGCACTGGCTGAGGATTTTCGAAGGACGGGAAGAGTGCCTCCTTTAGGAGCGGAATATGAGCGGATGCTTGCAAGTGTGTACAAAGGCTTTACACTCAAAGAATTTGATTCCTATGTGCGCTCATTCATGCAGACTGATCAGCCTGGCTACAAGAACCTCAAGCGGGCGGACGCTTTCTATAAGCCGATGGTGGAAGTTGTGAACTACCTTATGCAGAACGGATTCACTGTGTATGTCTCCAGTGGAACGAACCGCCTTATCCTTCGAGCCTTAGTATGCGATGCCCTTGGACTGCCGCCAAAGCAGGTTATAGGCTCCGATAACGTGCTTGTTGCTATGAATCAGGATGGAAAGGATGGGTTGGATTATACTTTCAGTAAAGATGACGCCGTTTTGCTTGGCGGTGTGAATATTATCAAGAACTTGCAGATGAACAAGGTTTCCACAATTGTAAAGGAAATCGGCTATCAACCGGTTCTTGCTTTCGGAAACAGCCTTACAGATGCTAGCATGGTGAACTACACCATTCACAACAACGAATACAAGTCGCTTGGCTTTATGCTCTGTTGCGACGACATTGAGCGTGAGTACGGCAATATAACCAAAGCCGACAAGATGCGATCGGACTGTGCTGCAAACGGATGGATCCCCATCTCCATGAAAAATGACTGGAAGACCATTTATGGC
>JAFVDR010000112.1 GCA_017476165.1 Treponema sp.
GAATGCAGCCGGTAATAGTCTCCTGTTCGTATAAGTTCATTATACCTCTTGTACATGCTGATTTGTTCTGGAATGATGGCTCGCTCTTCACTTGAAAGCT
This sequence comes from Treponema sp., assembly GCA_017476165.1. GTDB lineage: Bacteria > Spirochaetota > Spirochaetia > Treponematales > Treponemataceae > Treponema_D. The sequence goes on from JAFVDR010000112.1 coordinate 101, forward strand.
TCGTGATGTCAAGTTCATATCCGAATGTTCCTGCAAGTGCAGTGAATCCCCGTGTCCTGAACGGGGTGACCCTGCCGCACGTGTGGTTTGGGCACACGGAAACATGAGCTCCCATTGATGAAAGTGGATACACAAGGGCTGTTCCTTCTTGAATGGTAAGGCGTTCAATGGCATCTGTGTCATCGGAGCACCATATCTGCGGGCTGTAATAAAGCATTCCTGCATCGAAGCGTGCACCACCACCAGAACAGTTTTCCAACAGGATGTGGGGGAACTCCTTTATGAGTCGTTCCTGCATGCTGTATAGTCCAAGCACATAACGGTGTGCAAGTTCTCCTGCTCGCTCGACAGGTAATTCTGCACTGCCAAGATCTGAAAGCTGTCTGTTCATGTCCCATTTGACATATTCTATGTTTGCACTCCGCAAGATGGCTGCAACACTTTCGTATGCGTAATCGCACACTTCCTTTCGGCTCAAATCGAGCACATACTGGCATCGGCAAAGGCTTGCCGTTCTATCCTGCACCTTGATTGCCCAGTCAGGATGATTCCTGTACAGATTGCTGTCGGGGGAAATCATTTCAGGTTCAAACCAAATGCCGAATTTCATGCCCATCTTGTTTACTTTGTCTACAAGGTTTTTCAGACCGCCCTTTATTTTTGCTTCGTTGACCGTCCAGTCTCCCAGAGAGCTGTCGTCATTGTTTCTGTGCCCAAACCAACCATCATCCATGACAAGCATTTCTATGCCATCCTTATGGGCTTCCTTTGCTATGGATAAAAGCTTTTCCGTGTCAAATTGAAAGTATGTTGCTTCCCAGTTGTTTATGAGTATCGGACGCTCCGAGTCTTTGAAAGTGCCCTGAATAAGGTGTTGCCTCCATACATCATGAAACCGCTGGGACATGCCGTTTATGCCCCTGTCAGAATAGACAAGTACAGCTTCTGGCACGGTAAAGTCTTGCCCTGGTTCGAGGTGCCATGCAAATCCCTCGCTGTTGATTCCCGTTACGGCACGCACTGCATCGAACTGTGTCAGTTCTGCCTGTGCAATGAAATTGCCGCTGTACACAAGGCTTATGCCGTACACATCGCCATGTTCTTCGTTTGCTGCATGTTCTGCAATCGCAATGAAATTGTTCTGCTGGTGACTTGTTTCGCCCCTAAGGGAACTGACGCTGCTTTTTCCGTGAAACAAAGGATTTCTGTCTATGTGCCGCTCTCGTGCCCAGCCTCCGTTCAGGGAAATCATGTCAAAGTTTCTGTTGTCCATGTCAAGGCATGCAGAATATGCTTTTGTAATGGTAACGGCTGCCGATCCTGCATTTTTTATGCATGCACTTCTTGCAATGGCATCTGAATCCTTGAATACGGAGTAGAGCAGGTCTACTTCCAGACCGAGGACGGCATCTCGTGCATGAATGATGAGCGTCATGCAGTCTTCATTGTTGCCCCATGTTGCTGGAAGTCCTTTCAGCGGTGGCTTCCCGTTTTGTATGTCATACCCCGTGTATGCAAGCTGTACTGCATTCTGATTTTTTACATTGCTCACGTTCAGGCAGCTTTCGCGAAAGTCTCCCGTTCCGCCACAGGGATATTCCCATGGAAACGTATCATAGAATGCAAGACGTTCCCTGTTGTTCTGGGATGGAACTTTTGGCATTTCATAAATGCGCAGTAACGACGGCAAGTCGTCTGCAATGCTGAGTTTTTTGCCGTAGTGAACGTGTCCTATAAAGTTTTCGGAATCTACGATTGCAATGTAATATCCCGTGTTATCGGTTTCTATTGCAAATGTCCTGTACTGTGCACAGTAGGTAATGTTCATTTGTTTAACTCCTCTGCAATGTTTCTTAGGTTCTGTGATGAAGAAGAAATCTTTTCTGCTGCATCATTAAAGCTTTGCGTACCAGATGCAATTTGACGCAGCGTAATAAGAATCTGTTCGCTTGCAAGGGCCTGTTGCTGTATGATTGTTGTGATGTTGCTTGCACTGTCGGCGGTTGCTTCTGATGCAGTTTTTATGCTTGCAAATTGTTCTTCCAGTTCCCTTGCTTTTTCTGTGCCTTTTCGGATTGTTTCCGTTCCACTTTCGCTGGCAAGTATGAGCCTGTCGGAACTTTGCTGAATCATGGCTATGCTTTCCTTGATTTCCTTTGTTCCGTCAATGATTCCGTCTGCAAGCCGACGTATTTCGCTTGCAACAATGTGGAAATTTTTTCCTGCTTCTCCAGCACTGCTTGCTTCAAGCTCTGCATTAAAGGCTATGATTTTTGCTTGGTCTGCAACACTGTTTATTAATGTTACAATGTCCCAGATGTTTTCTATTTTATCGTTTAAATCCTTGATGCCGTCTATGGTTTGCATGTTTGCCGCAGCAATGTCTTGCAACTGATGGACATTTTCTTCCAGATATTGCATTCCTTCGGCAACATAGCTGTTTGTTTGGGATGCAATGCTGGATACGTCCTTTATTTTGACTGCAATGTTGTCCGAAAGTTCGGTGTTGTCTTCCATCGTTGCAACGATTTCCTTTACGGCCGTACTTTGATCTTGGCTTGTTGCCGCATTTTCTTTTGCAGCGGCAGCCAGACTTTGCGTTTCTTCAATAAGGAGCGAACTTGTCTTTTTATCGCGTTCTCCCATTTTTTTCATGGCATAAAAAATGATAAAGCCAAACATGATGACAATGAGTGCCGTATAGGGAATGACAAGAAGCAAGACATTTCTTTTTAGGGCTGTAATGCCGGCAAGGTCTTTTGCAACAAAAATCATGCCCTGTATTTTGTTGTCTGCTCCGTACAGCGGCATGTAGATGCAGTTGTAGTGATGTCCTCCAATGGTGTTTTTGCCGTAGTATGCAGTTCCGTCTTGCAATACCGCTTTGGTAATCTCTGCGTTTTCAAGCCAAGTACCTACGCCTATGTCGAGTGTCGTTTCTGCCCTGACGTCTCCATAGAACAGAGTACACTCAGTGCCAAAGCATTCTCCTATCATTTCCGAAAATTCCCCGCTGGACAGGTTGTATGCCATAACAACCGTTCCTGCCAGTTTTTCATCATTTCGTATGGGGGCTGCAAAAATCATGGCAAGGCTTGCTTCGCCTATTGGCTCAAATTCAAAGAGTTCCTTTTCATTGTGTAATGCGGCATATACGGATTTGTTCCTGCTCAGGTTTGCATAATCATTTATGTGCCATCCTGTGCCAGGCAGGACAATTCCGTTTTCATCTGTCAAAGCCATGATTTCCAGGTCTGCCGTTTCCGATGTATCGTTGACTATTTCCTGCAGTGCCGCAAGGTTCTTTTTTTTGAGGGCCTCCTGAACGTCAAGCCTGCTTGCAAAGGATTCCGCCATTCCACGAAGTGTGTCTTCCCAGTCTTCGATGATTGTAGCAACCCCGTTTTCCGTATGTCTCAGTTCCTGCGCCATGTTTGCGGTAAAGTTTCTGCTGAAAATTGCACTGGTAATGACTGCAACACTCACGGTGCCAGTTATAACAGCACAAATTATTATGATCATAAGTTTTTTCGGTGTCATCACAGTTTTTTCCCTTTATATTGTAGTAAGAAAATTGCAAAACAGTAAAAAGTATACCACACAATCATAGTAAATGCAAAAAAAACTGTAAATGGCATTAAATTCTTCCTTTGGTTCTTCTTGAAGAATCTTTGACTGCTTTTGTGCATGTTCATGGCATTATGCCAGCATTTTTCCTGTATACTGCCAATATCACTCCTGCACTGTGCCAGCATGTGCTTTGCACCGATTACCCCTGCAATTTTAGGCTTGTTCGAAAGTCCAGACGACAGTTTTGATAAATCAAGGAACAGCATAACGGTTCAGTATTGTCCTTCAAAACGACTTGCTGCCATAATGGACAGCCGTACGCCTGTCATTTTCATGGGAAACCGACGTTTGCCGACAATCATTTCTGTTCAGGACAAAAACATTCCTTCAAATGCTTTCGGCAAAGAATCGCAGTGCACTGTACGTTCCCAAGGCTTTTTTTTCATACGGGGAAGGAACTTTCGATAACGTCCTGGTGGTACAGGATAGATGGCGTGTGTAAAACTTTTTGCAACCTCAGAAAACTCGCCTTTAATGATTAAAAAAAATTGAAAAAGGCAAGTCTTTTGGGGCATCCTTTATTATATTCTATATAATGATTATTTCTATAAAAAATTATAATGAACAGTTTTTCTCTGTAAGTTTCCCGGAGAAATTCAACGAAAAAATGTTGAATGCAGTTCGCTCTGTTCCGGGAAGAATTTGGAATGGAAAAGAAAAGCTATGGCTTATTCCAAACAAAAAAGAGTCTCAAAATATTCTTCTTGAAAACCTTTATGCCATCCAGCTTTTTAATGTCGAACATGTAGAAAAAAATGAAGCAGCTGGTTCCAAGGGTATGAATAATTTTGGAGATGAAACCGAAAAACTTCGACAGGCACTTGTAGCAAAACATTACAGCCAGCACACGGTCGAAACGTACACAAGATGTTTTACTGATTTTATCAAGAGACATGGAGGCAAAGGCGAAACTCTTGGACAAAAGCAGGTAAATGAATTCCTTACAGACCTTGCTGTAAAAGAACAGGTAAGCCCCTCCACTCAAAATCAAGCACTTGCCGCTTTGCTCTTTTATTTTAAACATGTAAAGAATGAAGATTTGACTAATTTTAAGGATGTAATACATGCAAAAAGCAAAAAACGGATTCCAGTAGTACTTACGAAAGAGGAAGTGAAATCTGTGTTTAGTCATTTAAGTGGAAGCAAAAAACTTGCCGCGGAGCTTTTATACGGAACTGGAATGAGGTTGAACGAGGTACTCAAAATCCGAATCCTTGACTTGGATTTTGAAAGATATGAGATAATGATACGTTATGGAAAAGGCGGAAAAGACAGGCGGATAATGCTTCCTAGAAGCTTGGTTCCCAAATTAAAGGCTCAGATAAAGGAAGTAAAATCTATTCATGAAAAAGACATTGCCGATGGCTTTGGAGCTTAAAAAAAAACAGCCCTAAGTTGTATTTTTTTTAGAATTACTATTGACAACATGGGGCCTTATATGTGTTATGTGATTTTACATCTGCATTAAAGCAGAGTAGTCTATCTTATGTTCTCTTGCATAAGCAATAAAATCTTTTTCTTCTTTTGTTACTCGGATTTGAAACTTAAGAGGTAAAGCAAACTTTTGTTTTCTTCCAGCATTTTCTCGAGCTCCACCATGACCGAATTTTTTCTCATAAGAAGTAAGTCCAGATACTTTCATGTACTCTTTTTCAGAGATAATTTTTTCATCAGGAGAAACTTCTGATTCTAACTTCTTGAAAACATAGCCTTCTGAATCTTTTACAAAAACATAATCCATATCAGACCTCCTTTAATCGTTTCTTTGCTAGTTTTATTATTGCTAGGGAAAACCGCCAGCTACGGCTGGCGGTCTGAAAAAGTTTTACAGTTGCGGGAATGTATAAATCGGACATATACTCCAAAGTGTGAACCGCTCAAAGTTACACAATGGAGGAAAATATGTCCGATTACGACA